>JAIYBU010000213.1 GCA_027488335.1 Cytophagaceae bacterium | reverse complement strand
TAAGACAATGGAAAAGCGACTTTTTTTTTTTTTTTCAAACAAAAAGATGGGTGGAGTAGCGGCTGGTTGGGCTGAGTATTTCAATCTCGATGTAACACTCGTACGTGTATTGTTAGTGGTAGCATTTTTTGCTCCGATTCCTGCCATTATCCCTTACATTGTTCTTTGGATTGTGATGCCGACCAAAGAGTCCGTACAAATTACAACAGTTAATTATACACCAGTAAATTAACAACTACAAGTCACAAAGGAAGTCTTCAGACTGGACCGTCCTCTTCAAGTGAAGGCTTCCTTAAAAAGAATAATACAAAATCATGGAAAAGAAATTGTTTAGAATTAAAAACCGTCAGGCGATGCTCGGAGGAGTTTCGCAAGGTTTAGCAGAATATTTTAATATAGATGTTACTCTAATTCGAGTAGTTTTTGTATTATTGTTTTTTACTCCCGTACCTGCATTTTTTGCCTATTTCCTCTTGTGGGTAGTATTACCCGTAAAGTATGACTATAATTTTGCTGGGGTAGGAGACTCGCAAGCATTTAATTCAACTAATGATATTTCACAAAACTCAAACGTTACTTTTATGAGCAGTCACAATCAAAAAAACAATTTAGTAGGTGGTTCAGTACTTATTATCTTGGGTATTATCTTTTCGTTCAAGACATTTTTTCACATCAACTTGTTTCGTTACATCGGTCAAATGTGGCCTTTGATTTTGATTGGTATTGGCGTTTGGCTTATCATTAGAGATAAAAAAGACGATAATTTTACCAATTTCACGAATAACGATAGTTCTTCAAATTTGTAAAAAAGACCTATAAATCCTGTAAGACTTCAAACAACTTGCAGGATTTTTTATTTCAAATCACAATTTTTAATCAAAATAAAATTATGGAACGTAAAAGTAATATTTTCTGGGGTGCAATACTTATTGTGTTGGGTTTCTTGTTTTTGGGTACAAACCTCGATTGGTTTGAGTTAAACTGGTCATTCCGCAAAATCGCTCAATTTTGGCCAATTATGTTAATTTTGGCGGGTGTTGCTGCATTTTTCAATCATAAAAAAAGTATTTATAATGCTACATCGGCACTATTGATTGCCTTTGCCATTCCGCTCGGCATTTTTAGGTGTGTAGATGAGGGGGTTCGTGAAGTAAAAGATGAAATCAGCGATGGAATCAATATCGATATTGATGATTTCGATGATGACGACGATAATTATTCTTCAAACTCAGATACAACAGTTGGCGATAGAAACAAGCAATATTTTGCTGTTGAAATGGCACCCGAAGTGAAAGAAGCGACATTAAAACTCGGTGGTGGAGCAGCCGAATTTGATTTAGAAGAATCGCCAAACCGCCTTTTTGAAGCAACTACTTTGCTAAGTTTCAAAAACGGATATGTGTTAGAAGAAGAAACGAATGCTGGAAACAAAGTCATCAATTTTGAGATGAAAGATAAAAAAAGTAAAGATTTCAATATCAATTTCGATGAAGACAAAAAGTTTGATAATGATGTCTTATTGAAATTAAGCACCACTCCAGTTTGGAACATTGATATGGGAATAGGGGCAGGTGAAGTAGATTTTGATTTTACGAATTATAAAGTTAAAAAATTGGACATCGAAACGGGTGCTGCATCCATTGATATAAAATTGGGTGACAAACAAGATAAAGTAGATGTCGATATTGAGTCGGGTGTGGCAAGTGTAAAAATCAAAGTTCCTGAAAGTGTTGGTTGTGAAATCAGAATGGATGGAGCTTTAAATGCCAAAGATTTTGATAATTTCGAGAAAATCAAAAGTGGACTTTGGCAAACCAAAGGTTTTGATAAAGCCGCCAAAAAAATATATTTGAAAGTGGATAGTGGGCTTTCTTCATTAAAAGTTGACCGTTATTGATTAAATAAACCTCATAGGTTTCTAAAACCTATGAGGTTTTGCTTTAAATTTGCAGAAAACCATTATTCTGCATGAAAAAAATCTTCTTCTTAGTAGTTTTTGCTCTAATTACTTCGTTTTCTAATGCCCAAACGCTCTCGACTGATGCAACGATTAGTTTGCTGACAGTTTCGCCAGGGGCAGAGTTATACTCTACTTTCGGGCATAGTGCCATCCGAATCCGTGACCCACGCCAAGGACTTGATTTTACCTTTAACTACGGAGCTTTTGATTTTCGTACAAAAGGTTTCTATATAAAATTTTTGCGTGGAACACTTCCGTATCAAATCAGCGGAAATTATTTTGAGAATGATGTAGCTGGATGGAGTCAAGAAAATCGTTCGGTTATTGAGCAAGTATTAAATCTTTCACAAACTCAAAAACAAGGTGTGTATGATTTCCTGCAAAATAATTATTTGCCCCAAAATCGTGAATATGCCTACAAATTCTTCTATGATAACTGTTCTACTCGCCTGCGTGATGTATTGCGTAGAGTTTGTAAGGATAGTTTGCAACTGAGCAAAACGCTTCATGCCGATAGTTCGTATCGTCAGTGGATTGATTTATATGCTCGTAAAAACGAAAAACTTTGGGCAGATTTTGGAATGGATTTAGCCATCGGTGAGCCTTCTGACGAAATAACGGGTGCAAACGGAGCCATGTTTCTGCCTGATAATTTGATGGACGCCTTCGATGCCGCAAAAATTAATCGTGATGGAAAATGGCAGCCATTGGTACTTTCAAAACAACTGATTAATCGAGATATGTTGGCTGTTGCAGATAAAGAAATAGAGTCAATTACGCCAAATATTTTGTTTTGGACGCTATTATTGCTCGTTTTAGGGCTTACAGCGTATCAATTTAAAACTGAAAGTAAGAGTTTTCTTTTTGATAAAATTCTGTTTACGATAGCAGGTATTTTTGGTTGGTTTATCTTCTTGCTTTGGTTTTTTACCGACCACGGAGTAACCGAAAACAACCTTAATATAATTTGGACTTACCCACTTTTATTCCCAATTGCCTTATTGCTTAAAAATGATGGAAACAGAGCATGGCTCTCTAAGCATTTCTTAGCGTATGGAATCATTTTGATATTTTTCTTAGCTGCTTGGAAATTATTTCCACAAGAAATCAATTATGCTTTAATCCCAGTTGTACTGATGCTTTGTGTGCGAGCATTCTTTGTTTGGTGGCGAATCAGAAATAAATTGAGCTCGTTTTAAATAAAAAGGAAGCTTTCGGGCTTCCTTTTTAACTAAATCAAAATGATTGAAAAACTCGTAGTCGATAGTTTTCAGTAATTTTTCTACTTCTAAATTGATTTGATACAACCGTAAAAAATGGCTGGGCAACAGTCAGTGCGGCAGCTATTGGCCATTTATTGTTTTGAAATGGCGAAACGCCCCAAGCTGCCCACTCAAATACCAAATACCCAAAAGGTGATAAAGTTTGCCAACCGATGCCTATTTTGCGTTTGGGTCTTTTATAAATTCGTGTTACTTCATTGAGTTTTATTTCAACATATTCGTAGCGATTGGTGGTTTCGTTGAGAGCCGTCACTACAAACGAAGAGTCTTTTACTTCATAAATATCGTTGGCAAACACAAAACCTTCTTTGGTCTTGAAACTCAACAAATCACCCACATAATACCGATTTCGTTGGTTTGTTCGTAGATTTTCCAGTACTAAATACTTTTCTTTGTTAAACAACGCAAGTGCTTTATTGCGGTCTTTTTTGTAAAGTAATTCCTCCACCGAATCGGCCTGTCGAAGATGGAAGTCTTGAGCTAAAGTTGTTGAACAAACAACCAAAAACAGTATCAGCGTGTAGTATTTATATAGCATATTTATCATTATTCTTTAACTGAAACTCCACCCGAAACAATTAACTTCATCACTTCGGCACTTGGCATATCGAGCATTTGTACGTTTTCTTTTGGCACAAGCATCAATTCTCCCGAAAAAGCATAACTATGCGGAAAATAGACGGCTACCATATTATTAACGCCCAAATTCGATAAATCATTTTGTGTAACGAAACCTATTTTATGCACACCCGCTTCTTTATTTATCAAAACGATGGCGGCTTGAGTAAATTTTCGTTTATCGCCCACAAAAGCAGATATTAAATCTTTGAAAGCAAAATAAAAGATACGTACCAATGGTAAGTGACTGATGGCATTTTCAATGAGGTTTTGAATAGTTTGCGGCAAAAGCACTGAAAATGTAAAGCCTGTAATCATCGTTCCGAGAATGATAATCAACGAGCCGAGACCTGGAATAATGAGGTCACGGTTGGGGTCTTCGGTCGGGATACGTATTCTGATAATGTTATCGACAAAATCGAATGCACCCAAGAGGATAAAAATTGTAAAACCAATGGGTGCAACAAATAGTAAGCCTCTTATAAAGTATGAAAGTAATCGACTAAATATAGTTCTTTCGGGCATATTCAATAATTTTAGATAAATTAGCACGTTTTATATAAATTAGAACATTATCCCACTATTAAAAGTTTTTCCAAATACAAAACAACCGTTTATTTATGAAAAAAATCATCCACCTAATTATCATTTTTGCTTTTTCTACGCAAGTTTTCGCACAAAAGCTCAATATTCCAATTCCCAATAATCCTGCCGTAAAAGTCGGAACGTTGAAAAACGGATTGAAATATTACATCCTAAAAAATTCTGAACCCAAAAATCGTATGGAGTTACGCTTGGTCGTAAACGCAGGTTCGGTGTTGGAAACTGACGCACAACAAGGCCTTGCACACTTCTTGGAACACATGAATTTTAATGGTACAAAAGAATTTCCGAAAAACGAACTCGTCAATTTCTTACAAAAATCGGGCATGAAATTCGGTGCGGATTTGAATGCTTCCACAAGTTTCGACGAAACAATTTATCAACTTCAAGTGCCAACCGATTCGGCAAAATTATTTGAAAGAGCCTTTCAGATTTTGGCCGATTGGTCGAACTATGCAACACTCGACACCGCCGAAATCAATAAAGAGCGAGGAATTATTTTGGAAGAAGAACGTACAAGAGGTAAGAATGCTCAGTCTCGTATTCAGCAGAAACTATTGCCAATTTTATTCAATAATTCAATTTATTCAAAACGTCTCCCAATCGGAAAAACTGAGATTATTAAGACTTTCCCAGCCGAAGAAATCGTAAAATTCTACAAAGATTGGTATCGCCCAGATTTGATGGCGGTTGTGGCCGTTGGAGATTTTGATGAAGCTCAAGTTGAAAACTTAATCAAAGAAAAGTTTTCGGCAATTAAAACACCTAAAAATGCTCCGAAAAGAATAAAGTACGAAATTCCAGCATCGGCAGGTACACAAGCTTATCAGATTTTAGATAAAGAAATTCCGCAATCAACTTTCCAGATGTTTGCTCGTTTACCACGAGAAAAAACCATTACCCAAGCCGATTATCGCACGGATATTGCCGAAAATCTTTTTAATCAAATGATTAGCACTCGCTTGCAAGACGCTTCTAAAAAGCCAAATGCACCATTTGTATTTGGAATCATGGGGTATAGCCCATTTTTAGGTGGGTTAGATGTATTTCAAACAATCGTTTTGCCAAAGAATGCAGAAGGTATGGAAGCTGCAATTAAGGCAATCATGGACGAACAAGAACGTTTGAAACGTTTTGGTTTTACAAAAGGAGAATTGGAACGTGCCAAAAAAGAGTATATGGTAGGTGTTGAAAAGGCTTTTAAAGAAAAAGACAAAACTAAATCGGTAACTTTTGTGAATGGCTTTGTTCAAAATTATTTGCAAGGTTCGGCCTTTACAGATGCTGATTTTCGTTATGAATTTGCACAAAAACAACTCGAAGGAATTACACTCGACGAAGTAAATGCAATTACAAAAAAGGTTATAAAAGAAGAAAATAGAGTAGGTTTGATTGTAGGTTCAGAAAAAGATAAAGAAAAACTTCCTGACGAGGCAAAATTAAAAGAATTACTTAGTTATAAAAATCCTGATTTAAAGCCTTTAGAAGAGGAAGTTGCACTAACACCCATTCTTGAAAAAATACCAGAAGGTTCAAAGGTCGTTTCGGAAAAGAAAATTGATGAAATTGGAGTTACTGAATTAGTATTTGCTAATGGAGTGAAGGTTGCTTTAAAACCAACTACTTTTAAGAATGACCAAATTGTGTTTTCGGCAAGTAGCAAAGGTGGTACTTCGTTGTACAATGATGCTGATTATTTTTCTGCCGAATTGGCCTCAACTATTATGTCGCAAGGGGGTGTAAGTAAATTATCTGACACGCAACTTGATAAGGCATTGGCAGGTAAAGTTGCTCAAGTTTATACGTATGTGGGCGAGTTGACGGAAGGTATTGGTGGCAATACTACACCAAAAGATTTGGAAACTGCCCTACAATTAATGTATGCGTATGTAACCCAACCACGCCGTGATGATGAGGTTGTAAAAAATTTCTTGAAAAATGAGAAAGAATTATTGGCCAATTCAATAAAAACTCTCACGCCCGAAAAGGTTTTTGGTGATACCGTAACTACGATTTTGTATCAAAATCATTTCCGACGCAGCCCAAATAAGCCAGAAGACATTGATAAAGTCAACATCGACCGTGCCGTTGAAATCTATAAAGAGCGTTTCGCTGATTTCAGTGATTTTACTTTTGTATTTGTAGGTAGTTTTGATATCGAAAAAATTAAGCCTTTACTTGAAAAATATATTGGTGGCCTGCCATCGATAAAACGCCAAGAAACATTTAAAGACTTAGGAATCAGTAAGGTAAAAGGAAGAGTTGAGAAAAACGTTTATAAAGGCTTGGAAGACAAAGCTCGTGTAAGCTTACAATTCAACGGTGATTTTAGTTATTCGGAGGAGGATTTGGTGAATTTAGATGCGTTAGCCGAAGTGTTAGACATTAAACTTACCGAAAAACTCCGTGAAGAAGCAGGTGGTGTCTATACGCCAAGTATTCGTTCGTCTTACGAAAAACTTCCAAAAGCTACTTATAATCTTACCATTTCGTTTGGTTGCTCTCCAGCGAATGTCGATAAATTAGTAAAAATAACTCTCGATGAAATTGCCAAAATAAAAGCAAACGGTCCAGAAAAAGTTGATGTTGAAAAAGTAATTGCCGAAGAAAAACGTGAGGTAGAATTACAGGTAAAGGAAAATGGTTTCTGGAACTCTTATTTACTTGACCAATATTCTGACGGCGAAGATTTAAACTATATCAATCGCTACCAAAGCCAGTTGATTGATAAAATAAGCATCGAAAGCGTGAAGAAAGCTGCCAATCAGTTTTGTGCTGATAACTTTGCCAAATTTGTGCTTTTGCCTGAGAAGAAATAATTTCGGTTCGTAACTATCATAAAAAAAACGTTTTAGCAAGTGCTAAAACGTTTTTTTTATGATTAAGGAATTATACATTGAAGATTCTTCAACCTTCCATTTCAAGCATTTTTGCTTCCCACAATTCATTTTTTTGTTTTAAATCCATCTTTACGAGTTCATAATCGCTGTTTGTTCGCTGCAAGGCATGATTATCGGTAAAAACGGCTGGGTCAGCAAGTTTCGCTTCCAAAACAGCCATTTGTCGCTCTAATTCAGTGATTTTAGCTTCAATGTCCGCAATTTCACGCTCCAATTTCTTTATCTGATTTGCATTGACAACGGGCTTATTGGCAACTGATTCTACTTTTTTTATAGGTTGAGAAATGTTTGTTGTAGATTGTGAATTATTGACTGTGGACTTCCTATTTTCTTCATACCATTCTTCCCATTCATCGTACGTTCCTGGGTATTCTTTGATTTCGTAATCTTCGATGTACCAAATTTTGTTGGCAACCTGGCTCACAAAGTGGCGGTCGTGAGAAACTACTACATACGTGCCTTCGTATTGTTCAAGTGCCTGAATCAAAATATTAACCGATTGCATATCCAAGTGGTTGGTAGGCTCATCGAGTAACAAGAAATTCGCTTCCGAAATCAAAACTTTTGCCAAAGCCACACGAGATTTTTCACCTCCTGAAAGCACTTTAATTTTCTTGAAAACATCTTCACCATTGAATAAAAAACAACCCAAAACTGAGCGTAGTTCAGTTTCAGATTTTCCACCATCGGCGTATTTTAGTTCTTCTAAAAGCGTTTCTTCCAAGTGCAAAGATTCCATTTGGTGCTGAGCAAAAAACGAGAAATTAACGTTATGCCCCAATTTTCGTTCGCCTTCCACATTTTCGTCACCCGCTATGATTCGTAGTAAAGTTGATTTTCCTTTACCATTGGCACCAATCAAAGCAATTTTATCTCCTCTTTCTATAATAGCGGTACTATTTTTCAAGATAACTTTTTCGCCATAAGCCTTATTAACATTTTCGAGCGAAAATACATTTCGGCCTGGGTTAACGCCAAATTTAAACTTGAAATGTACGCGGGCGGTAGCATCAATCACATCATCAATGATGTCCATTCTATTCAATGCTTTCACCCTCGATTGTACCTGACGTGCTTTGGTTGCTTTGGCTTTGAAGCGTTCAATAAAACGCTCTGTTTGACGAATCTGAGCTTGCTGATTTTCGTAAGCTCCTTTCTGAATTTCGCTACGAAGTGCCTTTTCTTCTACATAAAATGAGTAATTTCCTGCATAATGCACCAATTTTGCACCCGTCACTTCAACCGTAGTATTACAAACATTATCCAAAAACTCTCTATCGTGTGAAACCACCACAACGGCGTTTTCGTAGTTCAATATATATTTCTCTACCCACTGAATCGAAGGTAAATCTAAGTGGTTGGTAGGTTCATCAAGTAATAAAAGTGCAGGTTTTTGCAAAAGCAATTTGGCCAACATTACACGCATACGCCAACCTCCTGAAAACTCTTTGAGTGGCTTTGATAATTCTTCGGTTTTGAAACCAAGGCCTTCCAAAATCTCTTCCGCCTTCGATTGAATCGTATAACCGCCCAAATGGTCGAATTCTTCTTG
>JAIYBU010000113.1 GCA_027488335.1 Cytophagaceae bacterium | reverse complement strand
TGTATTAAAATATATTTACAGCGTATTTTTCAATTACACAAATCTATTACTTAATTTGAAAATAGAAAAGCAAGACGTATCATTTATTTTCTTTCTAAATCATCACTATTTTGCCATTTCAAACGCCAAACGTCTTTATCATAAACAAGTTTTACTACAATGGTATCCGTTAAACTATTCTCAAAAGTAAACAGAATTTTCTCAGCTACTTCGACCTCACGACCAGAAGCATCTTTTTTAAGTACCAGTTCTCGCAAATGCTTAAAATTGGTAACTGTTCCTTTCTGAGTCATTTTTGCAGTACTGTAAATGAGCATCGCACCAAAAATATCTTTTTGGGTAACATCATCTTGGAGATACCCTTTGCGATACAAATTGTATTTTGTCGTATCGCCCTTAATACCTTCATTGGCTAATTGACAATAAGCAATGGCTGCCTTTTGTGGATTTTTAGACAAATGATTACTTGAATGTTGACAAGAGGAGAAACAGGCAATTAGCCCTATAAAAATGAATTTCTGCATCAGAGTTTAATGTTAGCAAGTGTATTTCTGAATAGTTGTGCTGACCAAATACCGTCCAAGCGTTTTTGTGTTTCGGTACGGTCTAAGGCTTCCAACATCAACTTATCACCTTTTTCTCGCAATTCTTGGGCTTTAGTCAGTAAATCAAGGCTTGCTTTATTGAGAAGCATTCGTTCGCCAGTTGTCATGCGTAGTCCTGCTGACATTCCCGATATATTCCCGATTGGGCTTGTATCAAAACTATTAGCCAAAGAAGAATAATCGTCATTTTTTGCAGCGAACGCATTTTTCATAATGTTATTGTAGATTTCATTTTGAATAGCACTGGCTTCATTTTGTTCCAAAGTCATCATTCTTTGTTTCAAAATTTCGTCCAAGTAATCGGCTGGAGTTTTGGGACCACCTTTAAATAAAGCCCCAATTGACCCAAATGGATTTGACATAAAATCATTAAAAGCATTCCCCAGTGTAGCTTTTAGGTTAGGATTATCTTTTAGAAATGCCTCTAATGCTTGTTCTTTTGCCCCAAAACTTAAATCTTTGGTAATTAATGTGCCGTTAGCATCATAAACATTGCCTACCGCATCCATGACATAATTTTTCCCATTGACAGTCATTGTTCCCGATGAAAAGGAAGGCATTGAAATTCCCTCCGAAGAAAATAAATCTCCAAATAAATCTCCGCCCAAATCGCTACCAATATCGCCAAATACGCCTTGATTACTCAATCGAAAAGCCGTGCCATTGTTTCGGCTTTTTACACCATCATTAATTGCCATCGCTTTGTTTTCTAATTCTTCAGCCATTTGATAGTAAGTCATGGCTTGCTGCATCTTCTTTTTTTGTAAAGCAGTTTGTAGGGCATATTGGCGACTCATAAAGGATTTTTGACTACTCAAAAAACCACTGAATGACTGAACACCATTTTTGTTATCAATGGTTGTTCCCCTCATTACAAGGTCGTATAAAGTTGAACCACTTTTATCGGAATAGTTTTTACCATCCATATAGGGTGTTAAATCTGAGATTTTAAAATTGGTATTCAAGTTAGAGGTAAAAGAACCTTTTAAAGCACTATTCAACTTCATGATGGCGGTGGCATCGTTGTACATCATTGAATGGTAAGCCAGTTTCAGATACTCATCGGGGCTTCGCAGGAGGTCTTCAATTTTTGAACCTGTTTCCAAAATACCAGTAGTATTAGCCTTTGTTGCAGCACCTTGTTTAGTTACACTTTTTAATTGTGCAATCTGAGTTTTGGCTTTATCTACCAAATTTTTTAACTGAATTAATCGCTCTATTGCTGTTGGGTCAATAGATACTTGGGCTTGAACGTCAAGATTCATGCACAACAAACAACTTAGGCGGAATGCCACCCGTAATAGTTTTTTCATCATTTAATTTTGTTTTAAGAATATTTTATAACCTTCATTTAACTCAATTTCTCCTGCTTTTCTCTGAACACCACCATAACGCAATGACCGAGAAATACCACTTACCACGCCAGCCCCCACTTGCCCAACTACTCCTGTTGCACTGCCAATGTTATAAACTGCATTGTCAATGTTATCAATTGCTTGATTATTTTGCTGACGAATTTGCCCTTTGGTATCATCACTTAGATACGCAATGCCTGGCAACATATCGTTACTATCATAAACCACCATTTTTGTAGGAATAAATTCAGTTCCTGATTTGATAGCCGTTACCATAATTATCAAGCGATTTCCACCCATCATGGCTATGCCACTACATAGAGCGTTGGCAGGAATGATAATACCATCAATTATCATTGGTTCTAATAATCGTATTCTGACCGATGAATTATTTCGCACCACTTGCGTACCATAAATAGCTGCTTTGACGAGTTCTTTTTTATGAATCGGTGTGTTACGGACTTTATTGGTAGTGTTTTCCAAAACAATCGTATTAAATGGATTTTCTCCTGTGGCTACTTTGATAGGTTCACGAGACTTTACAATTCTTTTTCTTTCCCCATAACCTTCTTTTCTTATTTTTGGGACTGACACTTGCTCAATTAAATGAGTAGTCAAAGGTGGATTTGAGGCTGTTATTTCAGATGAATTATTCGTTTCTGATGTATTTTCTTTGAATACATTACCCACACCATAGTTTTTCAAACCTTTGTCATGGACTTTTAGCGGAGTGCCGCCCAGCAGAACTCCGCCCGATGAAGTTTTATCTTCATCAATTGATTTTTTCACTT
>JAIYBU010000050.1 GCA_027488335.1 Cytophagaceae bacterium | reverse complement strand
CTCCTGCAGAGAAAACATCATTTGATGTAATCTTGAAATCAGCTGGTGCTAACAAATTACAAGTTGTTAAGTTAGTAAAAGACTTAACTGGTCTTGGCTTGAAAGAAGCTAAAGATTTAGTTGACGGTGCTCCAAAAGCATTGAAAGAAGGTGTAGCTAAAGACGAAGCTGAAGGTTTGAAAAAATCTTTAGAAGAAGCTGGTGCTGAAGTTGAAATCAAGTAAGTTTGATATTCTTCGGGAAACCGATGATTCGGCATACCGATTCTTTATAAAAAAGCCCTGTTTGATTATTCAAACGGGGCTTTTTGTTTGCTATATTTTGAATGTGTTTGTTTATTAAGGCTCTTTACGAAGTTTCTTAAATTTCTCTCTCAATCTATTCATAAATTCATCACCAGGGTCAGATTTTACTGTTTGGTAGTTTGGGTCGGTCTCTTTCCAAATTTTTGAACCTTTAAACTTGGTGTATTCATGATGCCCAATAAGGTATTTTATTTTATATTTCTTTTGTAATTGTTTGATTAAGAGGTAGTTAGCTCTAAATTGCTCTTCGGTTAATGGATTTTTACTGTCATCTCCCACATTTTCGATACCGATTGCACAATAATTGAGTCCGATTACATGGCGAGCTAAAAGTGTATCAGACATCAGGTGATAGACAGTTCCATCTCTATCAATCAGGTAATGTGCCGAAACATTGAGTTGACTGGCGTTTTGTAACTCTTTGCGAGCGTTTGGTAAGGTTGAGGAATTGAAGGTAAAGAACGATTTCTCAAAGGTTGGAATAGCTGTCCAATGCACCACAACCATTTTAGGCTGAATCGTTGGTTGAGCCTGTTCAATTCCGTGGCGTTGTTTGAGGTATTCTACTGATAACGCAATGCGAGTAGAATCCCAAATGATTGGTTTTTCAACTATCTTTAGCTTTTGCCCTACTGATTGCAATGTTACGAGTAGCACTATGGCTATTAACGGTTTTCTCATGGCTGTTTTTTTGCAATCTTGTTATGAATAGCAGAAACGTGTAGCATCGCAGCCGAACCATACCACGGGTGCAATTCCATCATTAATGAACCTGCTTTAATGGCTGGGTCGGTTTCGCAGAGTTTTTGGGCTTCTTCAATCGTTTTTACATCAAAAACATAAATTCCTTTCAAATCTGTATTATCTGTAAATGGCCCAGCAACCACTAATTTGCCTTCATTTGCCAAACGGGTAATATTATTCATGTGTGCCTTTTGTAGGTTAGAAGCCGTTAACGAATCAATCATCCAGCGGCGTGGGCCTCGTTTTAAGAGAGCCATCACGTAGTTTTTCATACCATATTCATCTGCACCCAATTGAGCAGCCAAAATGCTATCAGTGCCTAACCCTATTTGGGTTGTATCTACTTGAATAACTCTTTTTTTCTCAGGAATTAAACAACTATATGATACCGAAGCAGTGGCTACAAATAAGAATATTTTGATGAAGGTCTGACGATTTATCATTATTACAAAGGTTTTTACTAAAATCTACTCTTCAAAGATAGGAATAAAATGTAGTATGCGTAAAAAGAATGAAGGCTTTAAAACAAAAAACTTCTTCTGTGTAAAAACCAGAGAAGAAGTTTTTGTCGTAATAGAAGTGTATGTAATTAAGGTCAGCTGAATTGTCTTGCAATGATGTAGATTTTCGCATTGACCGTGGACTACTAATCTTATCTCAATTTCAACGTTACCAAACAAGCTACTGCTAATATAATGCCGATAATCCAGAAACGAGTAACGATTTTGGCTTCATGGTAGCCTTTTTTCTGGTAATGATGGTGCAAAGGCGACATCAAGAACAAACGATTTTGCTGAGCAAATTCTAAGCCTTTACGACGACGTTGATATTTAAAATAACTCACTTGCATAATCACCGAGAGGTTCTCAATCAAGAAAATCCCGCACATGACAGGTATTAGTAATTCTTTTCGGAGTGCCAAAGCCAATACGGCAATTACGCTTCCGAGCATTAAACTGCCTGTGTCGCCCATGAAAACTTGGGCAGGATACGCATTATACCAAAGAAAGCCAATACATGCCCCGACAAAGGCAGCACAAAAGATTACGACTTCGCCCGAATTTGGAATCATCATAAGATTGAGGTATTGTGCAAAGACTTTATTGCCTGATAAATATGCAAAAACCGCCAATGTGATACCAATAATTGCCGAAGTTCCTGCGGCTAAGCCATCAATTCCATCGGTGATATTAGCCCCATTTGAAACTGCCGTAATGATAAAAATTACTACTAAAACATAAGGTAGCCAAGCCAAACTTTCGGGCAAGAAACTACCAAATACCTGATAATCAATCTCGTTATTCTTAAAAAATGGTACGGTCGTAGTTAATGAATGAATATCCGTATATTTCTGAATTTCACCGATTGAGCTGGCAATTTTGCCTTTTTCGTAAACCCTGATTTTGACGTAATCATTAAAATAGAGTGTCAGACCCACAATCAAACCTAAGCCTACTTGGCCAATAATTTTGAATCGACCTTTTAAGCCTTCTTTATCTTTTTTGAAGACTTTTATATAGTCATCGGCAAAGCCAATTCCACAAGTCCAGAGAGTAGCAATTATCAACAAAACGATATAAACGTTATCGAGTTTAGCAAAAAGCAATACGGGAATCATCAATGAGGCTAAAATAATGAAACCACCCATTGTTGGCGTTCCTTTTTTTTGCATTTGCCCTTGTAGGCCAAGGTCACGGATTGATTCTCCGATTTGAAGATTTTGTAGTAAAAGAATGATACGTTTTCCAAAGATTGAGGCAATCAGTAATGAGAAAACGATAGCTCCCATCGCACGGAAAGTAATGTACTGAAATACACCCGCTCCTGGGAAATCGAAAGCTTTGTCAAGGTAAGTAAATAAGTAATAAAGCATAGTACATTAGAATTTATAGGAAAGTACTGACAAAGATACTTTTTTTTGAAAACCTAAGAAATAAATGACTAAAAAAAGTAAAAAATGAGGGTGATATTTACGTTTTTTGTCTTTTTAAAGAAGTGTACGGTCGATAGTCAACAGTTGTACGTTTATGGCTAAGTACAAATGCTAAAATAACTGTGTACTGTTGACCATCGACCGTGGACTAAAATAACTATTCAACAAAACAAAAATCCTTATGAAAGCTCTTCTTTGTAAAGAATTTGGCCTGCCCGATACCCTCGTTTTAGAGGATTTACCCGCTCTAAAAGCCGACGCTGGTAAAGTTGTGATAAGCATCAAGGCATGCAGTGTCAATTTTCCAGATACCTTAATCATCAGAAATTTATATCAGTTTAAACCTGCTTTGCCTTTTTCGCCTGGTGGTGAGGTTTCAGGTATTGTGAAAGAAGTAGGCGAGGGTGTGAAGCACCTAAAAGTGGGAGATAAAGTTTTTGCCATGACAGGTTGGGGAGGAATGGCCGAAGAAGTGCTGGTTGATGCTCGTCGGGTGTTTCCAATGTTACCCAAAATGGATTTCGTAACGGCGGCTTCGGTGATGTATAATTACGGTACATCGTATCACGCTCTGAAAGACCGAGCCGAACTAAAAGCAGGAGAAACCCTTTTGGTACTCGGTGCAGCGGGTGGTGTAGGTTTAGCGGCAGTAGAACTGGGGAAGTTGATGGGAGCAACGGTAATTGCGGCAGCGTCAAGTGATGAAAAAGTGACTATTTGCCAAGAAAAAGGGGCAGATTTTACGATAAATTATACAAGCGAAGATTTACGAGAAAAAATAAAAAGCATTACCGAAGGCAAAGGTGTTGATGTGATTTATGATGCCGTGGGCGATAAATATGCCGAGCCAGCTCTTCGTTCGATGGCTTGGAAAGGTCGGTATTTGGTTGTTGGTTTTGCGGCGGGCGAAATCCCAAAAATTGCTTTAAATTTGGCCTTATTGAAAGGTTGTGCGATTGTCGGGGTTTTCTGGGGACAGTTTGCTGAAAAAGAACCCGCTCAGAACTTCAAGAATATTCAAGAGTTAGCGGGATATTTTATGAAAGGAAATCTACGCCCGCATATTCATAAACTTTATTCGCTCGCCGATGCGGCCGATTCGCTGAATGATTTGATGAATAGAAAAGTGGTGGGAAAAGCAGTAGTGGTGATGTCAGACGATGTGCAAATGCCAAATTATGAAGTAGCTCAAGTTCCGCAACAGGAAATAAAATCAGTTGCTCAACCAAGTAAAGTAGGCGAGATGTTGATTTTTAAAGATTTAGCTGCCCTAAAAAATCATATTGGTAACCCACTCGGAAAATCAGATTGGCAGACACTTACGCAAGATAAAATCAATGCTTTTGCTGCCGCTACTCTCGACGACCAATGGATTCATGTGAATGAAGAGAAAGCCAAACTTTCGCCATTCGGCAAGACGATTGCTCATGGATTTTTATCATTGTCGTTTTCTCCGAAATTCATGTATGAAATGTTTAAAGTAGAATCTGTCAAAATGGGACTGAATTATGGCACAAACAAAGTACGTTTTATCTCGCCCGTGCCTGTGGGGAGTCGTGTGCGAATGAAAGCGACTTTGAAAGATGTAGAAGATATGCAACCCAACGGAGCGAAACTAATCATTGATGCTGTTTTTGAGTTAGAAGGCTCAGAAAAACCTGCTTGCGTGGCGGAATTGTTGAGTGTGGTTTATGAGTAGTATTAAAGTCTATACCATAGGTCTGACTTTAAAATCAGTCAGACCTGCGGTAAATACCTTACATATTTTTTAAACAATTATTTATACTTCTTAACAATCATATTTGATTTAAAAAGAGAATCTGGCTCATAGACTCTTATGACAGAATTATCTGCTTTGACATCCTTCATTGGCATTTTATAAGTGATAATATTGGGGTTATCAGAAGACTGTATTGTCTTATATTCTCTGCTGAGACTGGGTTTATAAGATGGGTACTGAATAGATGGCGTTGATTTCTCTGAAAACTTATCGGTAATTTTTTTTTCAGATGAATGAGGTAAAGTTTGAGCTTGAACCGCAGCTGTTGTGCAGATAAACAGAGAAAAAAATAGCATTTTCATGAATTTTGAAATGTTTATGTGGTGTAAAAACTCATTTTTACTGTATCAGTTTACCTTCCAATCGCTACACGTTTCAGTACATTATCAATCACTTCGTGCGTAGTAAGTCCGTCGGCTTCAGCTTCATAATTAAGTATAATTCGGTGGTTGAAAACATCGTGTACGAGAGCCTTGATGTCTTCGGGTAAAACATAATCACGCTCATCAAAATAAGCGAGGGCTTTAGCGGCGTTATGGAGCGAAATACCCGCACGAGGCGAAACGCCAAATTGAATATAACGAGCTTCTTCCTTCAAACCATACTCGGCTGGACGACGAGTAGCAAAAACCAGCTCAATGATATAACGTTCAAGCATTTCGGAAATTGCAATTCTATTAATTTCTTGCCCGATTGCTGCAATTTCTTCTCTATTGAGAATAGGTTTCGGAACGTAGTTTTCGTTTAGATTAGCTATTTTCCTTACCATTTCCAACTCATCGTTTTTATTGAGATAATCAACAAAAACTTTCATCATAAAACGGTCAACTTGGGCTTCGGGTAGGGGGTATGTTCCTTCTTGCTCAACGGGGTTTTGTGTGGCCATAACCATAAATGGGCGGTCGAGCTGATGAGTTTCGTCACCAATGGTTACTTGTTTTTCAGCCATCGACTCCAAAAGTGCCGATTGTACTTTGGCAGGGGCTCTGTTTACCTCATCGGCCAAAATCAAATTAGCAAAAATTGGCCCTTTTTTTACCTCAAAATCGCCTGATTTTTGGTTATAAATCATTGTACCAACGAGGTCGGCAGGAAGCAAATCGGGGGTAAACTGAATACGATTGAAACCTAAGTCTAAAACTTTAGCTAAGGTGTTGATAGTCTTGGTTTTAGCCAGCCCTGGAACGCCTTCGAGCAGGATATGTCCGCCCGTGAAAAGTCCGATTAATAAGCGATTAATCAATTTTTCTTGGCCAATAACTACTTTTCCAGTTTCAGCAAAAACATCGCTTATTTTTTTATGTAAAATTCTTGAGGTTGCCATATATTTTGTAACACAATTTTCAAAATTGTGGAGTTTTTAAAACGTGAAGTTAGCAAAAAGCATTAAAAAGCCGCCATTATTCGTTATCTTTTTTATAAAGTATGGCACTCACGAATCTATCTTTTTGATGAATATCTTTACTGATTTCTATTTCCGAAAAGCCTTTTCTTCTAAAAACATCGGCTGTTTCTTCACCCAAAGTTTCATTGATTTCGACAGCTACTAAACCATTATCAGTAAGGTTATTGAATGCAAAATTGGCGATTGCTTCGTAAAAAATTAGTGGCTCTGAATCTTCAACAAATAGTGCTAAATGAGGTTCAAAATCCAGTACATTTTTTTGCATTCGGTTAATCTCCTGCGTTGTTACATACGGGGGGTTGCTGACGATAATGGTGAATGGTGAATGGTGAATGGTGAATGGTGGATTTAAAATATCTACTTTTTCAAAAGTTACGTCGGCTTTATTCAGTTCGGCGTTTTTTTGGGCTGTTTTGAGGGCTTTTTCTGAAATATCATAAGCCGATACTTCAAAGTTGGGCAATTCTTTGGCCAACGAAACAGCAATGCAGCCGCTTCCAGTGCCAATGTCGAGAATTGATAACTGATGACTGCTTTCTGGAAATTGATTTTTTTGTTTATCAACAATATACTTTACCAACTCTTCGGTTTCGGGTCGTGGGATGAGTACGGAATCATTGACTAAAAATCTTCGTCCGTAAAATTCGGTTTCGCCCAAAATGTATTGGATTGGTTCATGGGTATTCAATCTTTCAATAATTTTCGTCCAATCAATGGTTTTTTCAAACGATTTATCGCTGAGAATATCAATTTTCCGAAGACCTAAATAAAATTCCATCAACCAAAAAACAATTTCTTTTGCTTCTTGTGTTTCGTAGGCCGTAATTTGTTGTAATAAATTGTCGTATAATTGTTTACTCGATTGCATAAATTTGCGTTTGTGAGACGAACATCTTGTTCGTCTCACAAAAATATTCATTCATTCACTCATTCACTAATTCAGGCTTGGATTTCAACGAAAAATACATGCTCCGTGCCTTACAACTGGCCGAAATCGGTCGAGGGAGTGTAAGCCCAAACCCAATGGTGGGCTGTGTAATTGTGCATAACGATGTAATTATCGGTGAAGGCTGGCACAAAAAATACGGCGATTGGCACGCCGAAGTAAATGCCATAAACTCAGTAAAAGATAAATCATTGCTTGCAGAAGCAACTGCCTACGTGACGCTCGAACCGTGTTCGCATTTCGGAAAAACGCCTCCGTGTGCTGATTTGCTGGTAAAACACCAACTAAAAAAAGTAGTGATTTGTAACCACGACCCGTTTCCGTTGGTTGCAGGGAGGGGCATTCAGAAGCTACTCGATGGGGGTATTGAGGTGGTCACGGGAGTTTTAGAAGAAAAAGGTAGGCAACTCAATGCACGATTTTTTACGGTGGTTGAGAAAAATCGACCGTATATTATTTTAAAATGGGCTGAAACAGCCGATGGATTTATTGCGGGCGTAAACTTCGAACAAATTAAGATTAGTAATGGACTTTCGCACAAGCTTTCGCATAAATGGCGGAGCGAAGAAGATGCCATCATGGTCGGAACAAATACAGCTTTGTATGATAATCCACGATTGAACGTAAGAGAATGGACTGGCCGAAATCCCGTACGAATAGTGATTGATAGAAATAATCGTCTGACAAAAGATTTGTATTTATTTGATGATTCAGTAAAGACTTTATTACTATCGAACCCTTTTGCATGGGAAGAATATCAAAAAGAAAGAATACAATCAATTATCATCGAAGGCGGAACGCAACTTCTACAAAGTTTTATTGATACTAATTTATTTGATGAAATCAGGGTTTTTAGAAGCCAGAAGCAACTAAAAAAAGGGATTTTAGCCCCAGTTTTGCCTAAAAATAGTATGATAATGTCTCGGCAAAATCTGTTGGGCGATGAACTAACTATTTATCAGTCAGATAAATAAGAATTATTTTGTAGTGAATAATGGGTTTGAAATCCTATTTTTGTGTGTTAAATAAAACTTCCTCCAAAGAAAATAAAACATGAAAATTGCCATTGTAGGTTGCGGAAATATGGGTATGGCGTTTGCTCGCTCGTTTTTGCAATATGATTTAGTAAAAAAAGAAAATCTGCTCCTTATTGAAAAAAGCCAAGAGCGAAGCGAAGCACTTCGTGCAGCCAAAGAAGGCATGGTGGTGAGCGTAATTAACTCGCAAATTGCTGATTATGAGCTGATTATACTTTCTGTAAAACCACAAGATTTTGCTTCGGTGCAAGACGAACTCCGTGCTGTTATTCAGCCACAGCAAGTAGTACTTTCTATCATGGCAGGTGTACCGATGTCGAAAATTCAGGCCGTTCTCAGCCATAAACTCGTGGTGCGTGCTATGCCAAATACGCCCGCCATGTTGGGTATGGGTATCACTGGCTTCACGGCTTCGCCCGAAGTTGATGCTCCAAAACTCCGTAAGGTCGAAAATCTTATTAATGCAACAGGTCGTTCGGTTTATTTGGAAGACGAAGGCATGATTGATGCCGTAACGGCACTAAGTGGTAGTGGCCCTGCGTATTTTTATTACATTGTGAAGCACATGATTGAAGCGGGCAAGAAAATGGGCTTTGATGAAGGCATGGCCAGCTTGCTGGTTAAGCAAACCATGTTGGGGTCGTATCACCTCATCAATAATGCCGAGCAAAGCCTTGATGATTTAATAAAAGCCGTTGCGTCAAAAGGTGGAACAACCGAGGCGGCTTTACGTACTTTTGAAGAAAATAATATTCCAGATGGCATCTCGAAAGGTATTTTGGCGGCCGAAAATAGAGCCAAAGAATTATCTAAATAGTAAAAGGAAGGGAGATGCTCTTTGCAAACCCTTCCTTCGTATTTGCAACTCTACACTTCAATAAAACCGTTTATCCATTTCTTATCTTTGCATACACTAAACTTTCGTAAGATTGTTGTGTCAAAGCCACTATTGTAGTTAATGGTCTGAAAAGCTTTGACCTCAGCATCTAACATTCGTATGAAATTAGCTAAAATTTTACTTTCAACTTTTCTTCTTGCCAATTCCATTACTTTCGCACAGTCGTCTTCGGCTGTGTCGGGGAGTGTAGAGGGGAGCACTTCAACTGGAGATAAAATAACCTTACAGGAAGCCATTGATTTTGCTTTGAAAAATAACCTTTCAATCAAGCAAAATAATCTACAAGTAGAACAGGGACTCAACACACTCGAGCAATCGAAATGGGCAAGGTACCCAACACTGAATGGTGGTACCAACTTCAATCTATTTTCGGGTCGAAATATCAATCCCTATACCAATGGTATCATTACGAACACCGTTGGTTCAAATGGTTTTGGTTTGAATAGTGGCGTAACGCTTTTTGATGGGTATCAAACTCGCAATGGTATTGCCCTCAATCAATTAAATTTAGAAGCATCTCGCCTTGATTTGCAAGCCATGAAGAACCAAATCACACTCAATATTGTGGTAGGTTATTTAAATGTGCTTTCGCAGCAAGATTTGTTGGCGGTTGCTCAACGACAAATGCAAGTAACACAAACACAGCTCGAACGCACACAAAAGCTCGTAAATGCAGGTTCATTGCCCGAAACCAATCTTTACGATATAAAAGCTCAATTGGCTAATGACGAAGTAAGTGTAGTAAATGCCGAAAATGCCATTGTTTCAGCAAAATTGACACTTAAACAACTTATGAATGCGGGTGCCGACCGTGATATTGAGGTTGTTAGAGTTGAGGTGCCAAACCCAAACATTCAGCCTTATCCGAGTTCTTCGGCACAAGTTTATGAAATTGCTCAGAGTTTTTTGGCTGATGTGCAAGCGGCTGATATGCGAGTAAAAGCTTCGCAAAAATCGGTTGATATTGCCAAAGGCTTAAAAATGCCAGTTATCAGTGCCAGTGCTGGTTTCAATTCATCTTATTCAACTGCGGCTGAAAAAGTAAGTGTTACCCAAAAAATCGTTGAAACCGAAGCAGGTTATGTAAATGTGGCAGGTACACGATACCCAGTTGTTGGTTATTTGCCTACTTCAAGTGCAACGAGCGAAAAAATCAAGTATTTCCGTCAGTTAGGAGGAAATAGTAATGCTTCTTTAGGTTTGAGTATCAGAATTCCTATTTTCAACGGATACAGCACTAAGTTTAGATTAACAACTGCTCAAATTAATCAAAAACAGAGCGAAGTACAAGCCGAAAATGTACGTTTACGTTTACGTCAAGATATTGACCAAGCTTATGTAAATCTTACAAATTCAGCCAAAAGATACTCGGCCTTAGGAAATCAGGTAAAAGCTTTAGAAGAGTCGTTTCGAGCGGCAGAATCAAGGTTTAATGTTGGTTCATTAAATGCCTTAGATTACAGCATTTCAAAAACGAATCTCGACCGTGCCAGAATCAATCAGATTCAAGCCAAATACGATTATATTTTCCGAATCAAGATTTTAGATTTCTATCAAAATAAACCGCTTTCGTTTTAAGCTAAATCAAATGTGGTATATCTTCAAGATGTGTCATATTTAGCTCAAATTTTGAATAACCAAATACCATTATTATCGTCCATCGAATATGGACTAAATAAAATTTCTCAATGAAAAAATCAAATAGACTCTGGTGGATTTTGGGCGGTGTTGTTGCCCTACTTGTTATATTTTTATTGGTTGCAAAACAACAAGGTTGGATTGGAAAAGAAAAACCAACCGAAGTTGAGTTCGTAAAAGTGGGAAAGTCAGACATTACCGAAACAGTTTCGGCATCGGGAAAAATTCAACCCGAAGTGGAAGTAAAAATAACGCCTGATGTTCCTGGTGAAATCATTGCGTTGTACGTAAAAGAAGGCGATTCTGTAAAAAAAGGCCAGCTTTTATTGAAAATTCAACCAGAAAACTACATTTCGATTGCTCAACGTGCCGAAGCCGTAGTGAACCAAACCAAAGCAAGTGCCGAGCAGGCAAAATCAACGATTGCACAAGCCGAAGCTCGTTTGGTAAGAACGCAAGCAGAATATAATCGTCAGAAAAGATTATTCGATGAAAAAGTAGTTTCGGCAGCCGATTTAGAAATTGCGGAAACGAATTTGAAAGTAGCTCGTCAAGACTTAGAAGCAGCCAAAGCAAGTGTAGAAGCATCGAAATTTAATGTAAAAAGTGCCGAGGCAGGTTTAAAAGATGCTTCAGAGAATTTGCGTAAGACAAGCATTTACGCACCAATGAGCGGTATCGTATCGAAATTGGCTGTTGAATTAGGAGAAAGGGTAGTAGGAACTTCACAAATGGCTGGTACAGAGATACTTCGTATTGCGAATTTGAATAACATGGAGGTTAGAATTAACGTAAACGAAAACGATATTGTGCGTGTAAGTTTGGGTGATACTGCTATCATTGACGTAGACTCGTATGCCATGACTGGTAAGAAATTCAAAGGAATCGTAACCGAAATTGCTAATACGGCAAATGGTTCAGGTACAAGTTCGTTGGCAGCTGCATCAACCGATGCCGTAACAGAGTTTGAAGTAAGAATCAGAATTTTACCAGAATCTTACCGTGAATTAGTTGACCGTAAGGCTCGTAAAGTATATCCTTTCAAACCAGGTATGACTGCCACAGTTGATATCGTGACTGAAAAGAAAATCGGAGTAATGAGTGTGCCAATTGCCGCTGTAACTACTCGTGGAGCAGACGATGCCTCCGGCACAGATACGAAAAAAGATAATGATGCACCATTAGCAACTACTCAAGAACCAAAACCTACGAAGAAAGATAAACCGAAAGAAGTAGTATTTATTCATGATAAAGATAAAGTCAAAATTCGTGAAGTAAAAACTGGCATTACTGATACTGCCGCTGGTACAATCGAGGTAATTAGTGGTTTGAAAGAAGGCGAAGAAATCGTTTCGGGGCCATTTATTGCGGTTTCTAAAAAACTAAAAGATGGAGAACTCGTAATGAAAAAAGAAGCGAAAAAAGACGATAAAGACAAGAAAAAAGAATAAATAGAGAGTTCACTTTAAACTATTTATATGATGTATTTAAGGGAGTTTTCGCTCAAAGCGAAGACTCCCTTATTTTTTTTATTCAAGTCTTTTAATTTATTTAGCATAGAAAAATGCAGAACAAGTTTCCGAACTTGTTCATAATCGTTGGAATAGAATGAAAATTACAGTAATCGGTGGAGGAAGCTGGGCTACGGCAATTGTAAAGATATTGAGTCAAGGAAATGCACAAATAAAGTGGTGGATGCGAAGTGTGAGCGATGTAGAACATATCAAAAAGCACCACCATAACCCCAAATATTTGAGTAGTGTTGAGGTTCATCCTTCTAAAGTTAAGCCTTATACCAATCTTAAAGAAGCTCTTCGTGGTACGGAATGGGTTATTTTGGCCGTTCCTGCGGCATTCGTAAGCGATGCCCTCAAGTCGGTAACTGCCAGCAGCTTGACTGATAAGAAAATTATTTCGGCCATCAAAGGAATGATTCCTGAAAGTAATCAACTGATTACCGATTATTTGGCCGATAACTACGGAGTTTCGCATCAAAACATGGGAATTATCGCTGGTCCGTGCCATGCCGAAGAAGTAGCTCTCGAAAAACAATCATACCTCACAATCGCTTCTCCCAATATCGAATTGGCCACCGAGTTTGCTGAATTGCTGCGTTGTCGATTCGTGAAAACTTCTGTTCTGGCTGATATTTATGGCGTAGAATATGCAGCCGTTATGAAAAATATCGTGGCTTTGGCCTGTGGAATCACACACGGATTGGGTGGCGGAGATAATTTTCAAGCAGTGATGGTTTCAAATGCTATGCAGGAAATCAAGCGAGTGGTTGATGTAATTGCACCAATGGAGCGAGATTTGAGTGCTTCCGCTTACTTAGGCGATTTGCTCGTAACGGCTTATTCACAATTTAGCAGAAATCGTACTTTCGGCAATATGATTGGTCGAGGATATAGCGTTCAAGCTGCTCAACTCGAAATGAATATGATTGCCGAAGGTTATTATGCCGTAAAGTGTATCTACGAAATGATGCAGCAGCACTCAGTAGAAATGCCCATAACCAATTTTGCGTATCAGACTCTTTATAAAAATGCTTCTTTGAAGAAAGAATTTGAGATTTTGAAAGGAAAGTTAGTATGATTTGTTTCGTTTCCTTCGACTGCCGAAGCAGTCGAAGGAAACGAAGAAGGAAAAATCAAACCCTACTCAAAACTCTCGAAACCAAAAATACGACGCCCGACATAATGATTTGTACGCTCGTCAGAACGCCCACACTCATGTTCGATTTCGCATCGGCAAGGTTCATAAAATGATGCACACTTACGCTGATTGATACCAAAATAATTCCGCATAAAACAGCGATAATAATGCTTTTCATAAAATCAGAAATTTTTGGATTTTTACGAAGCAAAAAAATAGTTCTTAGCGATAAAAACAGTGGTATTATCGCTATTATGGTGGCATAAATAATTTCCATGCTATTAATTCAGGAAACTTCTGATTTTGGCAGCAGTTTCGGCGAGTTCTTCGGGTGAAAGTTTTAGTTTATTATGAAAATTCATATCGCTCATGCTGTTCATCGGAATCAGGTGAACGTGGGCGTGAGGTACTTCTAAACCAATGACAGCCACACCCACACGCTTGCAAGGAACAGCCTTGCGAATGGCTGGCTCGATTTGTTTAGCAAAAGCCATCAGACCCGCATAAAGCTCATCATTTAGGTCAAATAAATAATCAATTTCTTGTTTCGGGACAACCAAGACGTGGCCAACGGCACACGGGAATACATCTAAAAACGCAAAATATTGGTCGTTTTCGGCAATTTTATGGCAAGGAATTTCACCTGCAATGATTCTTGAAAATATGGAAGCCATTTTGAGTGCTGACGGGGTCGCCCGTGCGATTATGAGTCCTGAATTATGAGTTGTTTTCTATCGACCTTCGTCTGTGGACTGTCGACTATAACAAATCTTTCAGAGCATCTTTAATAGTTGTAAATTTATACTGAAAATTGGTTTCTTCCGAAAGCCTTTTGTTTAGCACAAAGTTACCACCAGTTACGACAATTCCCATTTCTCCGAAAACTAATTTTAATGCAAAACTCGGAACATTAGGCAGCCAAAGTGGCTTTTTCAACACCTCAGCCGCTACACTTGTCATTTCTTGATTCGTAACAGGGTTCGGAGCAACGGCATTATACGGCCCTTGCATTGTGTCGTCTTCGAGGGCTTTTACGAAGATTTCGCAAAGGTCATCTACGTGAATCCACGACATAAATTGTTTCCCACTTCCCAGAGCTGCTCCAAAACCAAGGCGAATGGGTTGAACGAGCTTGGGTAAAGCTCCACCTTTTTCGCTCAAAACAATGCCAATTCTGACACTTACGATTCGAGCGGCATTCGTCACTTTTTTTGCATGAATTTCCCAAAGCTTGGTGCATTCGGCTAAAAAATCATTTCCTAATTCACTGTTCTCATCTAATCTAACATCGCCCGTGTCACCTCCATAAATACCGATGGCCGATGCCGAAATAAAGCCTTTGAGTTGAATGTTGTTTTTTTGTAAATAACTATTAATCAATTCAATAGGCTGGATTCTGGAATCAATAATTTCTTTTTTTCGTTCGTCAGTCCAACGTTTATCAGCAATGCCCGCACCCGCTAAATGAACCACATAATCGGCCGCTTCTAAGGCCCCTTCTTCGATATATCCTTTATGAATATCCCACTGAAAAACTTCTGCATTGGGTAATTTCTCTTTTTTTCTGCTTAAATAAGATACCTTATGGCCTTTTGCCAAAAGCAATTCGGTGAGCCGATGCCCAATCATACCCGTTCCACCTGTAATTAGAATATTCATTTTCGATGTAGATTTGAAATGACGTAAACAAAAAACAGGTAAATAGTCATTCAGCTACTTACCTGTTTAATAAACCTTTATAAAAAAGAATTGTTTCTGAAAACCAATTAACTAATTTTCAGTTACTTTCTCTTACGTTTACCTTTGTCTTTACTGCTTGTTCGACTTTTTTTAGGAGCTGTTCGAGTTGGTTTTTCTCTACGACCGCCTCTGCTACTACTGCCTGTATCTCGGTTACTACGCTTCGTACTGCTTGCAGGCATGGATTTTCCTTCTAAGCCTACCAATTCCAAATCCATGCTTCTACGCTCCAAGTCAGTGCCTTTTACGGTTACTTTCACAGTATCGCCAAAGTTGATTACTCGGCCTGTGCGTTTTCCTACAACTCGATAATTATTTCTGTCCCATTCGTAAAAATCATCTTTTAAATCAGCCAAACGAACCATGCCTTCACAACTTGTAGAAGTAATTTCCACAAAAATTCCGAAATCAGTTACGCCTGTCACAACGCCCGTAAAAATCGTACGGCGTTCTTGCAGGCTCATGAATTCCACTTGTTTGTACTTAATTGAGGCTCTTTCGGCTTCGGCGGCGAGTTTTTCTCGGTCAGACGAATGTTTCGATTTTTTCTCATATTCATCGTGCGAGACCTTATTTCTATCTTTCGGTGAAGCCGTGAGATAATGTTGCAAAAGTCGATGAGCCATCATATCGGGATAACGACGAATAGGCGATGTAAAGTGGCTATAATGCTCAAAAGCCAAACCAAAATGCCCCAAAGGTTCGGTTGTATAACGTGCTTTCGACATCGTGCGAACCGCCAGTTGCTCCAACACATTCTGTACGGGTGTGCCTTCCACTTCAGCCATCATTTTATTCATCGAATTCGATAAGGTTTTATCCGAATCAGTTTTGATTGAAAATCCAAATCGACCCGCAAAATTGGCGAAGTTCTGTAATTTCTCAGGATTTGGTGGCTCATGCACACGATAGACCATCGTGTTAGCTTCCAAATTCGCTTCATTTTTAAGTTTGAAAACAAACTCAGCCACTTTTTTATTAGCCAAAAGCATGAATTCTTCGATAAGCTTGTGAGCATCTTTTCTGATTTTTAGCACCACTCCGAGCGGTTTGCCCGTTTCATCAAGTTTGAATTTTACTTCGTTGGTTTCAAAATTAATCGCTCCGTTTCTGAAACGCTCTTTTTTAAGAATTTTAGCTAAATGATTGAGCGTATGCAGCGGGAAACGATATTTTTCAAGAATTTCGTCAGGCTCAATTACAGGATTTAGTACATCACCTTCTTCGTTTTCCAGCACTTCTTGAGCATCTTCGTAGCTAAATCGGTGGTCAGAGTGAATAACCGTTCGCCCAAACCATTCATTTACTACTCGCCCGTCGTGGGTCATTTCAAAAACCGCCGAAAATGTCAATTTATCTTCATGCGGGCGAAGTGAACACAGATTATTCGAGAGTTTTTCGGGCAACATCGGAATCGTGCGGTCAACCAAATAGACCGAAGTGGCACGGTTGAGAGCCTCTTCTTCGAGTCTTGTGCCTTCTTGCACGTAATGCGTTACATCAGCAATGTGAACGCCAATTTCGTAATTCTGATTTTCGAGGATTCTGAAACTCAGAGCATCGTCAAAATCTTTGGCATCGTGTGGGTCAATCGTAAAGGTCAGAATATCTCTAAAATCTCGTCTTTTCTTGATTTCTTCTTCGGTGATAAGTTCTGAAATCGCTGCCGCTTCTTCTTCAATGGCTTTGTCGAATTTGATTGGAAGACCAAATTCGGCCAAAATTGCGTGCATTTCTGCGTTATTATCGCCCGATTTTCCTAAGATTTCGGTCACTTCGCCAACTCCTTGCTGAACGTTTGTTGGGTACTCAATGATTTTTACGATAACTAAATCGTCTTTCGTTGCACCATTGATTTTATCTTTCGGAATAAAAATATCATCGTGCAGATTTTTGTGGTCGGGGCGAACGAGTGCATAATTACCGAAAACTTGAATCTTGCCCACAATTTCTTTGCGGCCACGCTCAATAATTTCGATAACTGCACCTTCTGGATTTTCTCCTTTTCTGTAAAACTCGCCGTAGATGGTAGCTTTTACTAAATCGCCGTCGATTGCACCTTTGAGGTCATCGGCATCTACCCAAATATCGGGTTTGGTATCATCGTATCTGATAAAGCCAAAGCGTGAATTGACGTGGTCGAGGCGACCAACGATAGCGTTTGCATTAACATCAACGGTATATTTTCCTTTATCTATTTGATAAATTTTGCCTTCTTCCAGAAGGTCTTCCACAAGCATTCCATACAATGCTTTTTCTTGCTTGTTTTTTACATCGTAGTGTGTAAATAGGTCTTGTAAAGTGTATGGACGCTCAATATTCACCGACAAAAAAGCCAATATCTCGGCTTTTAGTTGGTCATAATATGATTTTTGTTTGTTTTTTGCCATTGTTTGTTTTTATCATTCTTGCTCAATCCCTTGCCAATCATACATTGGGTTTTGGGTTGGGTCCCAGTTTGGATAAATCAAGAAATGTTTTTCTTGAATCTTATTCATAAGAACCTTGCGTAATTCGCCTAAGTTTTCTTTGTGTTCGGCGGAAATAAACACAACATTTTCGGTGTTTTTCTTGAGGTAACTATTTTTTAGCTTTTCGAGGTTACGTTCTAAAACTCCTTCATCAATTGTTTCGAGATGTTCGTCGAGATTCTCTTCCGATTCGGGCTTGAAGAGGTCGAGTTTATTAAAAACCAATACCATTGATTTTTCTGATGCTCCAATTTCAGATAAAGTCACGTTTACAACTTCGATTTGCTCTTCAAACGATGGGTGCGAAATGTCAACCACGTGAACCAAAATATCGGCTTCACGGATTTCGTCCAACGTTGATTTAAACGACTCAATTAACTGCGTAGGGAGTTTTCGGATAAAGCCAACGGTATCAGTCAGCAAAAACGGAATATTTCCTAAGACTACCTTTCTAACGGTCGAGTCGATAGTGGCAAAGAGTTTATTCTCAGCAAAGACATCGGTTTTTGCCAAACGACGCATCAATGTCGATTTTCCGACGTTTGTGTAACCCACCAATGCCACACGCACGAGTTGATTACGTTCTTTGCGTCGTGTAAAACTCTGTTTATCAATTTTTTCGAGCTTGTCTTTCAAAAACGCAATGCGGTCTTTAACAATACGCTTATCTGTTTCCAACTCTTTTTCACCAGGACCACGCATACCGATACCCCCTTTTTGGCGACTAAGGTGAGACCACATACGGGTGAGGCGAGGCAACATATACTGATACTGAGCTAACTCAACTTGGCGTTTGGCTTGGTCGGTTTGGGCTCGTTGCGAAAATATATTCAGAATCAATAAGCTGCGGTCGAGAATCTTGATTTCTGGAAATGTCATTTCGAGGTTTCTCACTTGTGGAGCCGTGAGGTCATCATCAAAAATAATGCTATCGACAGGGTTTTCAATCAACCAAACTTTTATTTCTTCTAATTTACCTTTTCCCACAAAGGTCTTAGAATCAGCACGTTCGAGGCGTTGCGTAAAAACTCGTTTGGTGAGTACGCCTGCCGTGGTTGCTAAAAAATCTAATTCATCGAGATATTCTTTGGTTCGTTCTGCGTTTTGCTTTTGCGTAATGAGACCAACCAAAATTGCAGTTTCTTGCTGCTTTGCTGTAGAAAAAACGGGTGCTTTGAACAATTGACTAAAAATTTATTACCTTAAAATAACTGCTTTCGGTAATCAAAAGTTTCTTTGGGCTGATTACCATTTTAATTAAAAATAAGAAAAATTATCGAGAAATCCAAATTTCTTTCAAATAACTGTCTTTGGTTTTGGGTTTGCTCGAAAAAAAAATATTGAGCGGTATGATGATAAAAAACTTTTTTGTAATTTAATTTGTTGATTATAAGTTGCTTATGAAATATTTGTGCCGTTTAATCTGTTTTCGTAAAAAGTTTGGCACGCTTTTAGTTTACGTAATAAGTGTTACCGTAAAATGCTATTGAACGGTAACAAAGACTCGTAACCCAAAAAGAAATCGGATTTTTTAAAGTCCAAAAGCAGAAAATATTTGCGATTTTAATGTAACAGTTAAAGCATTATTTTTTGAGAAAGGAAAGTTAAAAGGAGGTATCTACGATGCCTCCTTTAGATAAGAAATATAAAACAATATTTTTTTTATTCTAAAATTATTTAACTTTGCTTTGGGAAGTTGCCTGAAATAGGATTTTCCACCGAGAGTTTTCTTGAAAATTCTCATTTTGAAGTCGAATCCAATTATAGAGCTTATACATGGATTATTAGGAAAGCACGTAAGTCGGAATCCCTACCACTATTTTTGAGGCAGGGATTTTTTTTATTTGTACCTTTGTGAGAAATAGCCACAAAGGTTCTAAGATACAGAGGTACAAAGTTTTTAGAGATAGCAAAAAAATGGCAGAAAAAGCGGCAAAAAAAGTAGATGTAACGAATAAAAAAGCAAGTTTCGAATTTTTCTTTTTGGAAAAATATTCGGCGGGGATGGTCTTGACTGGTACTGAAATAAAATCCATTCGATTGAATAAGTTCAGTATGGTTGATGCGTATTGCTTTTTTATCAACGACGAACTTTACGTTAAAAACTTGAATATATCAAAATATGAGCAAGGAACGCACTACAACCACGAGCCACTTCGTGATAGAAAACTATTGTTAAAGAAAAAAGAGTTAAAAAAACTGGCGAATAAGCTAACTGATAAAGGGTTGACGGTCATTCCAACAAGACTTTTTATCAATGATGGCGGCTTGGCAAAGTTGGATATCGCTTTGGCGAAAGGTAAAAAATTGTATGATAAACGAGATAGCATCAAAGAACGAGATGTTTCTCGTGAACGTATGCGAGAAGATTGATTGAATTATCCGTTATCAGTGTCCGCACTGACAACGGCAGCATGAAAAGCAAAATCGGTGAATATCCTTGAAATATTCACCGATTTTGCTTTTTTAGACTATTAACTTGTGGCCCATCGACCATTGACTTACTTAACTTTATCAGGATTCAATAAATCATAGAATTGGTCGATTTTTGGCATCAAAATAATGCGAGTACGACGATTTTTGGCACGATTTTCAGAAGTATCGTTGCTTGTAAGAGCATTAAATTCTCCTCTACCTGCTGCAATTAACTTATTAGGGTCGATACCGAAATTTTGTTGTAATGCACGAACAACTGATGTTGCACGTTTTACACTTAAATCCCAGTTGTCGTCAATACAATCTGTTTTGATAGAAACGTTATCTGTGTAACCTTCAACCATTACGTCTAAATCTGGTCTTGATTTTACGATTTGAGCAATTTTATTTAACACGGCATTAGCATTTGATGAAATTCTTGAGCTACCTGTGCTAAACAACATTTTATCTGAGATATTAACCATTACTACAGTTTTATCTACTTTTACTTCCACATCTTGGTCGTCAAGCCCTTGACTCAAGACACTTTTCAAATTTACAGCTAAAGCTAAGTTAATAGAATCAGCCTTTGTACGTGCAGCTTGAAGCAAATTGATGTATTTATCTTTTGTAGCTAATTGCGACAATGTTTTGTCGATATTATCATTAGCAGCTTTCGATAACACAGTGAGGTTTCCAACTTGCTCTACTTGTTTATCACGCAATTTTCTCAAATCAGCTACTTGGTCTTTCAAATCGTTAATTTGTTGGTCACGCTGCTGAACAGTTGTAAGGGTTGCGTTTTTCTGAGCTTCACTTTCTTGTTGCAGTTTGGTCATACGCTCAAGTTTGTCTTTGTAGTCTTGCACGTTATCTCCGCATTTTACTAAATCGGCTTGGGCTTTATCGTACTGAGATTGTAAAGCTGTTAGTTTCTTTTTCGCAACACAAGACGTCAGTGATAATCCTACAAATAAAACGAATACTGGTTTAAATGACATTTTCATTTTTGATACTATTTAAGGTTTGGTTTGAGTTGTAATTTTCAACAAATTTCTATCGTAAATTTGACAATTTAAAATATTTTAAAAAAAGATTCTCATAATTTATCGACCATTGCAAGATTAACTATGACGTAAGTAGTTTTTGAACATTTATTTGATACCCCAAAAACATATTTATAGACGATGAAAACCTATTTAATGTTTTTAAAATCTAATACCAGACCACATAATGGATGGTTTGGGGAAAATTTTAAATAAAGTATGTGTAAAATATTCGACATTCTTGAAAAACATCAAAAACTTGCTTTAATTTGTTTAAAATATTTTAAAAATTCAACGAACTCGAAATTCAGTTATGCTAAAAGCACTCAAATTAGATACAACGGCAGAAAAAAATATCAAAACTTGGCTCAAAGGCAAGTATGATGATGATACAAAAGCAAGCATTCAGCAACTTATTGATGAAGAAAATAGCACGCAGCTAACCGATTCGTTCTACAAAAACTTAGAGTTTGGTACGGGCGGTATGCGTGGCGAAATTGGTGTGGGTTCTAACCGCATGAATAAATATACGGTTGGTGCGGCCACACAAGGATTGGCCAATTACCTCAATAAAACCTTTGCAGGGCAAGAAATTAAAGTTGCTATTGCTCACGATAGCCGTAATTTTTCGCCTGAATTTGCTCGTGTGGCGGCAGATATTCTTTCGGCAAACGGCATCACGGTTTATTTGTATAAAGAACTTCGCCCAACGCCACAGCTTTCGTTTACGGTGCGTCAGTTGGGTTGTCAAAGTGGTATTGTTATTACGGCATCGCACAACCCACGAGAGTATAATGGGTATAAAGTTTATTGGGTCGATGGTTCGCAAGTAGTTGCTCCGCACGATAAAAATATTGTAGCCGAAGTAAACGCTATCACCAATGTAAAAGACATTAAGTTTAAGGGCGTTAAGAAACGCATCAAGATGATTGGCGAAGTGCTTGATAAGGCTTATTTGAAAGCCGTGAAGAGTATTTGCGTAAACCCAAGAATGATTAAAAAACAATCAGATTTGAGTATTGTTTTTTCTCCAATTCACGGGACAGGTATCACGATGGTTCCTAAAGCGTTGGCACAGTTGGGCTTTACAAATGTACATGTCGTACAAGAACAAGCCACGCCCGATGGAAATTTCCCGACGGTAGTTTATCCAAACCCCGAAGAACAAGAAGCCATGAGCTTGGCTTTGAAAAAAGCCAAGGAAATCAATGCTGATTTAGTGATTGCCACCGACCCCGATGCCGACCGTGTAGGCATGGCCGTTAAAGACCCGAAAGGTGAGTGGCAGTTATTGAACGGAAATCAAGCGGCAAGTTTGATTATTTATTATTTGCTGAAAGCTTGGAAAAAAGCCAAAAAGTTAACTGGCAATGAATTTGTAGCGAAAACAATCGTAACCACCGATTTGATTGACGAAATGGCAGCCAAAGCGGGTGTAAATTGCTACAATACATTGACTGGTTTCAAATATATTGCACAGGTAGTCAGAGAATTGGAGGGAAAACAAACCTTTATTGGTGGTGGCGAAGAAAGTTATGGCTATTTGATTGGCGATAAAGTACGAGATAAAGATGCCATTGCCAGTTGTGCAATGATTGCCGAACTCACAGCTTTTGCCAAAAACGAAGGCATTTCACTATTCGATTTCTTAGCTGAAATGTACCAAAAGAATGGTTTTTACTACGAAGGACTTATTTCTTTAACTAAGAAAGGCAAAACAGGGGCAGAAGAGATTCAGCAAATGATGCTTGATTTTAGAGCAAAACCACCAAAATCTTTAGCAGGCTCGAAAGTTATCCGCATGGATGATTATAAATCGCTTATCACAAAAGATTTAAAAACTGGTGAAGAAAAAGCCATTCCAGCGGGCGAAATGGGTATCGAATCATCAAACGTGCTTCAGTTCTTTACCGCCGATGGCACGAAATTTACATGCCGCCCATCTGGAACAGAGCCGAAAATCAAGTTTTATGTAGGCGTAAGAGCCAAATTGAAGAAAAAAGACGAATTTGATGCTACTTTGGAGGCTTTAAAAGAAAAAGTGAAATCGATTCAAGTGGAGTTGGATTTGAACTAATATGAAATAATACTCAAGACCTGTAAGAAAGAGAAACTCTTGCAGGTCTTTTCCTATCTGATAAAATGCAAAAGTTTCACCTCGCTCAAGTAAATATCTCCAAATTATTAGAACCAATAGACAGCCCATTGTTGGCTGACTTCGTAGCCCAACTCGACGAAATAAATGCACTCGCCGAACAAAGCCAAGGATTTGTATGGCGGCTCAAAGGCGATAACGAAAATGCCACAGCTTTAAGAATATTTGAAGATGAGATGATAATCATCAATATGTCGGTTTGGGAAAGCATTGACGATTTGAAAGAGTTTGCATTTAAAACCGCTCACGCAGGCGTAATGAGAGGACGTAATAAATGGTTTGAAAAACCTACCGAAGCAACGCTGGCTCTTTGGTGGATTCCCGAAAACGTGATACCAACACCTCAAGATGCCAAAGAAAGGTTAGCCAGCATCAATAAAAATGGTTCAACTCCTTTTGCTTTCACATTTAAAGATGTATTTTTACCAACCATTTAAACCCGAACTACTCAACTCTCTTTTGAATGTTACGCTTTTGCTCCCTAATTCTTTCACTATGCACTTTAGCAAATCTTGAGATTTACGGGCAGCAAACTATCCCATCGCTAAAAGACTCTACATTTAAAGTTATTATTACCGAAATTGAGATTGCAGGTAGAACATTACCGATTACCGATTCTTATAACATTGGTTATGAAAATAACGCCATTGAGATTGTATTAGCAACTCAGCCCCAAATATCAACTATCTTATATAAGTATAGAATCATAGAAAATAGTTTTGAAGGCGATAAAATTTATTCATGGGTAAATTTGCCAAAAAATGAGCTAAGATTAGATACACTTAGTCCCGCTATTTATCGTTTCGAAATCATTGCGGTCTCCACAATAAACAAACAAGCAAGCAAGCCTATCTATATTGATTTTAAGATTGAGTATCCGTGGTGGAGGTCTTGGTGGTTTTGGGGAGCTTGTTTCGTGACGCTCTTTGGATTATTTTATGGTCGAGAGCGTTTTCTGAAATTTTGGGCAGACGAAGAGCAGCGGCACTATAAGCAAGTGACCGAACTTGAGCTTCGCACGTTACAATTACAGATGAACCCACACTTTGTGTTTAATGCACTCAATGCCGTACAGAGTTTCATACTTACTCGTGATAGCATTTCTGCCAATAATTATCTATCGAAATTTGCTAATCTTATTCGTTTATTTTTAGATTCTTCCAGAAGCAAATACATTACCCTTTCGGATGAAATCAAATTGCTGAGTCTTTATGTAGAAATGGAAAGACTCAGATTTGAGAATAAATTTGAGTTTTATCTGGAAGTTGCCCCCGACGTAAATCAATTTGTTGAAATTCCGACTATGATTTTGCAACCTTTTATCGAAAATGCCATTAATCATGGCCTTCGATATAAAGAAGAGAAAGGGAATTTATATGTTAGATTCTATAACTACGGTAAATTTTTGGTCTGTAAAATAGAAGATGATGGAGTAGGGCGTGAAAGAGCCAAACAGATTCAAGCTAAATCGAGAAAAGGTTATCAATCGCAAGGTTTAAAGATAACCGAAGAGCGTCTCCGAACATTCAATATGATAGCTGACTCCGACATTAGCTTTTCAATTACAGACCGAATAGAATCACCAAATAATAAAACTTTTGATGTCGGAACACTAATCGAAATAAAATTCCCAAAATTTGGTTAATACCCAATGATTTTATTCTTTTGCAAAACATAACCTTATCTTACATTTTACTTTTGCTAATACACTTTTACTCAATAAAACCCAATAGAATAATTAAAAGCATTAAATAGTTGATTAGTAAGAAATTATGTCTGTTTAGCGTAAGTCTATTCCGATGTATAAAGGTATTTATCTACGATTAATGTGCTAAGAAAGTGGTATTTAAAAGTCAAATTGCTTAAATAAAGATTTGTATAATGTATAAGGCTATAATAGTAGATGATGAAAACCGTAGTGTCGAAACGCTAAAGATAATTCTTCAACAATTTTGTTCAAATGAGGTAGAAATTGCAGGTACAGCCAATTCTATTCAAGAGGCTTATACGCTTATTCATTCAGTTTCACCCGATATTGTTTTTCTTGATGTTGAAATGCCACATGGAAGTGGCTTCGATTTATTGGAAAAAATTCCCAAACCCAATTTTGAGGTTATCTTTACAACAGGTTTTGACCGTTACGCCGTAACTGCCATAAAATTTAGTGCATTAGACTATCTGCTGAAACCTATCAATATAGAAGAAGTAAGAGAAGCGGTATCGAAAGCAAAAAAGCGTATCGAAGGAAAACATACACAAAATAACCTTGAACATCTGATAAATAATTTACGCCATCCAAGAGATAAAACTAATAAAATTCCGATTTCGGTAGTCAATGGTTTTCAGTTTGTGCCAGTCAATACGATTGTCTATTGCGAAGCCGATGACGACTATACCTATATTCATCTGACCGATAATCAAAAACTCACTGTTTCAAAGAATATCAAAGAGTTTGAAGATATTTTGGCCAATTATGATTTCTTTCGAATCCATCATTCATATCTCGTCAACCGTGATTATATCAAGAAATATGTAAAAGGGGAGGGCGGAACTATCTTTACTGAGCAAGGCAATGAATTGCCTGTGTCTCGCCGACGTAAACAAGAGTTTTTGGAGTGGCTCAGCAACTTTTAATCTTTTAAAATTTACTCTTTGAATGTATCCGTTTAATCATTTTTCTATATTTTCGTGGAAAAGTGAAAAAAAATATTGTTTTTATTATAGATAAGTTATTTCTTCTCAAAAAAATCTACCGTTTAAAAATAAATACACCACTTACCGATTTTTATCTGCCATTTACCGATTTGTGATTGTGCCGTTTAATTATGGAACATAAATTGCTGACATTATTTCAATAGCATATTTAAGCTTTCCTTTATAATTGCATGAATAAACTGCTTTACTCAATCCCGATGAGTCTTGAAGGCTTTACGGTAGTTCAAAATGTGGTGAGCCAACCCACTGGAACAAATTTGGCAATGAGAGTTGCGGGCAAACGCAACATGATTCAACTTGGTGATATTTTGTATCTGAAAAGTGCAAAAAACTACACTATCTTCAAATTGAAAGATGGTAGAGAAATCATCAGTTCAAAAACACTTAGAATTTTTGAAGAAGAGCTTCTTGAAATCTCTAACTTCGTAAGACCTCACCGCTCTTACATTATCAATCTCGAGTATGTCGATGATTTGTATTTTAATTGCAGAGGTGGCGAAGTATTGATTCATGACCAAAAGATATTTATTTCTCGCAGAAAAGCGGCTGACTTCCGTCGTAGTTATCGTAGATTTCTACGCAACACAGGACAAAACGTTTCTTCTACGATTAAATTGAAGACTACTATCCGAGTTTCTTAGAAGTTACTCGTGGTTAATTTTTACTTTTTGGGTTACGAGGAATAAAGTGTTGGTCAAATCCGGCACTTTATTTTATTTTATAGCGGTTCTCAAGGTATGCACCAGCAGTCTGACCGATTCCATTTCTTCTCATTTCTCAATTTCTCAATTCTTCAAACCTTTCAATACAGGAGAGTGCATGAAGATAGCTATGCCATAGACCTGCAATTTTGTATAATTAAAATGATTATCTGAAAAAGAAATTTGTTTATACAATGGAAAAAACACTAACATTCAATCATGTTAGCTATTTGTGGGATGAAACAAAAGCCGCTGAATTAGCTCAAAACGAAGTAGATTTATTTATTTATCGCTCCAATCTGCTCGGTGCTGATTTACGTCTAACAAATTATGCAGGAGGAAATACCTCATGTAAAATTACGGAGACTGACCCCGTGACGGGCGAAGCTGCCGAAGTAATGTGGGTAAAAGGTTCAGGTGGTGATATTGGAACGTTGACCAAAAAAGGTTGTGCAAACCTATATGTAAACAAACTTCATGCGTTAAAGAAACGATACAGAGGCTTGGCATTTGAAGATGAAATGGTAGCTCTATTCGACCATTGTTTATTCGACCCCAAATGTGCTGCTCCTTCGATTGATACGCCACTTCATGGGCTTCTTCCTTTCAAACACATCGACCACCTTCACCCAGATGCACTCATTGCGATTGCCGCCAGCAAAGATGGCGAAGCAATCATGAAAGAAATTTGGGGCGATACGATGGCGTGGTTGCCGTGGCAAAAGCCAGGTTTCGATTTGGGTCTTCAATTATCGAAAACGGTTGAAGCAAATCCGAATCTTCGTGGGGTAATCTTGGGCGGACACGGATTATTTACTTGGGGGGATACTTCGTATGATTCTTACATAAATACCCTCGAAGTTATCGAAATGGCTTCGGAGTATTTAGAAGAAAATTATGGAAAGAAAAGTCCAGTTTTTGGTGGAGCGAAATTAGATGCTAAACCAGCTGAAGAACGAAAACTGGCGGCTGCCGAAATTATGCCAACCTTGCGTGGCTTAGCTTCAAGTTATCGCCAAATGGTTGGCCACTTTACTGATGATGCTCGTGTATTAGAATACGTAAACTCAAATGATTTAGAGCGTTTGGCACACAAAGGTACGAGTTGCCCTGACCACTTTTTGCGTACAAAAATTCGCCCGATGGTGCTTACTGGCACATCAAAAGAATCAATCGAGGCACAATTTGAGGCTTACCGTGCCGATTATGCCGCTTATTATGAGCGTTGTAAACACAATAATAGTCCAGCCATTCGTGATTCTAACCCAGTCGTGATTTTATATCCACAAGTAGGTATGTTTACTTTTGCGAAAGATAAACAAACGGCTCGTGTGGCGGCAGAGTTTTATATAAATGCTATCAACGTAATGAAAGGTGCTGAGGCGGTTTCAGAATACGTTGGTTTAGATGAGCAAGAAGCATTTAATATAGAATATTGGTTGTTGGAAGAAGCAAAACTGCAACGGATGCCAAAACCAAAGGCATTATCGGGTAAAGTTGCTTTTGTAACTGGCGGAACGGGTGGTATTGGTAAAGCAATTTGTGAAGAATTATTGAAAGAAGGAGCGTGTGTAGTAGCGGCTGACCGTAATTTATTAGCTGAAGTTCAAGAAGAATTACGTAAAAAATATGGTAAAGATGCTGCCCTTACAACTACTATTGATGTAACTAACCCTGAAGTTATTGCCGAGTCATTCCGTAATGCTATCTTGGCTTACGGTGGCGTTGATATTATTGTAAACTGTGCTGGTCTATCGATTTCTAAACCACTCGAAGAACATACCATTGCCGACTGGGATTTATTACAAGATGTACTCGTGAAGGGGCAATTCTTAATCTCACAAGAAGCTGTACGCATTATGCGTCAGCAAGCAACGGGCGGTGATATTGTGAATATTGCGAGTAAAAATGCTCTTTTTGCAGGCCCAAACAATGTAGGTTATGGCACAGCAAAAGCTGCCCAAGCTCACATGACACGCTTATTGGCTGCCGAACTGGGTAAAGATAAAATCAGAGTAAATACCGTAAATCCAGATGCTGTTTTGCGTGGAAGCAAGATTTGGGAGGGCGAATGGGCCGAAGGCCGTGCCAAAGCGTATGGTATCAAGGTAGAGGATTTACCGAAAATGTATGCGTCACGCACGCTTCTCAATGAAGAGATTCTATCAGAAGATATTGCCAAAGCCGTAAGAGTATTTGTGGATGGAAGCTTAGCAAAATCCACAGGAAATATTCTGAATGTTGATGGCGGTGTAGCGGTAGCATTCGTAAGATAAAGAAAGATTAAGTGGTCGGAAAAGTTTAGCCGACTTAAATGAGAGCAGAATGAGTGGATTGCTTAATTCACTCATTTTATATTTATTTTGGCTTGTATGATTTTTAAAATCATTTATCTTTACTTGATGGACTGATAAAGCCAAGCAAAAACTACTCGATTAGGTGTCGAACCGATAATTTCGTTTGAAAAATGTATAGACTACAATTCAACCCCAACGATAAAACCCCTAAGTATAAGCAAATCGTACAGTCAATAGTTGCTGATATTGAGCGGGCAGTTTTGAAAAAAGATGAACAGCTTCCATCTATTAGTGAATTAAGCGAAGAGTATTATTTGGCTCGTGATACCGTTGAAAAAGCATACCGTGAATTGAAGGAGCGAGGTTTTATATCATCGGTGCAAGGAAAAGGCTTTTATGTGAACCGAACCGATAATAATAAGATGCGTATTTTGTTGGTTTTCAATAAGTTAAGCTCTTATAAAAAACTAATTTATTATGCTTTCTTGAAAGTTTTGGGTAATAAAGCCAATGTCGATTTGCAGATTCATCATTACGATGCTCGAATTTTTGCCGAAATAATAGCCAATAATATCGGGAAGTATAATTATTACGTGATTATGCCTCATTTCTTTCCCGAAAATGACAAAGCGTTGGCTATGAAGACACTGGAGAAAATTCCTTCGGAAGAACTTATTTTGCTTGATAAAGATTTTCCCGAATATACCAAATCGTGCTTGAGTGTCTATCAGGATTTCGAGAAAGATATTTTTGATGCTTTGGGCGAACTCCGTGATTTGCTTGAAAAATATAGTCGAATGGTACTGGTTTTTCCGAGTGATGGAAATTATCCGAGCGATATTGTGCGGGGGTTTCGTCAGTTTTGTGTAAATTTTGGTCGTGAATTTCAGATTAAAGAAAATGCACTCGACGAAGTATTACATACAGGAACTGCCTATTTGGTGGTAGAAGAAACCGATTTGGCCGAACTCGTAAAGAAAACTCGCCAGTTGAACTTAGAGTTAGGAAATGATATTGGTATTATTTCGTTTAATGAAACTACTTTAAAAGAATTATTAGAAATCACGGTAATTACGACCGATTTCGAAACAATGGGCCGTACTGCGGCTGCCCTTTTGCTTGATAAAAAGCAAATAAAAATAAAAAACCCTTTCTACACCATTCGTAGAAAGAGTTTATAATGAATGTGTGTTTTAAGTATTTTTCCTATTATTATGAACTAAACTGACTACCAATTTTTCAGACTTATTGAGCCAATAGTTCATCTAATTTCGTCTGATACTCCTTAAACTTATCAAGACCTTGATGATGCCCCCCCTGCAATGTAGTGAGGGTTTTGTCAAGGTTTCTGTTTGTAGTGGCCAATAGTTTGAGGCTTTGTTTATAAGGAATAACTTCATCGTCAGTACCATGAAAAACGTGGACATCGCAATGTACTTTCGTAAGCCATTCGTAGGCATTTAGTTTAAATTCAGAAACATACTTAAACGGAAAAATCGGAAAACGGTTAAAAGCTACATCGGGTAAGCTATAATAAGGCGTTTCGAGAATTAATTTCTTTACTGCATTCTCAGATGCTACTTTTATGGCTGCTCCGCAACCCAACGAACGGCCGTAAAGTACAATTTTATCTGGATTATATCGGCGGCTCAAATCATCAAAAATGTATTGGGCATCGAATAAAAAGTTCTGCTCGTCAAGCCTACCATTACTTTTTCCAAAACCTCTATAATCATACATCACTACATCGTAGCCACGCTTCGTAAATTCGGAGGCATATTCGCCCCAACGAGCTAAATTATCGGCATTTCCGTGATAATAAAGCACTACCCCTTTTGATACGCTATCTTCCGATGCAAATCGAAGGGCATTGAGTTTTACTTCGGGAGCTACAACCACATAAAATTCTTCGGCTTTCGGAAATTCATAGAGGTAATCCTTTGCCAGTTTTTTAGGGTGTAAAATAATAAATCGCTGAAAAAGTACCAATCCTGCAATCAGCACGGCATAAATTGTAAGGGCAATTTGAAGGTATTTTAGTTTAAACACGGGTAAAGAGTTATGAATTATGAGTTAATGAATTATAAGGTTGTTTTGCTCATTAATCAACTTTATGGTAAAATATGTTTATCAAAAATCAAATCGAATCTATCGAGTAAGATTTCTTCGAGGTGTTTATGATATTCGGGAAAAGATGGCAAATTATTGTGGCCGCCGCCGTAAATAGGTATTAAACGAGTTTTTTGCGGGGCGAGTTTGGCCAACTTTACACTCGAACGAAACGGTATCAAGAAGTCTTTTGTGCCATGAATGATGTAAATTGGACATTTCACAAACTTGATATATTTATCGGTTCGGATAGAAAACCGCAGAATCATCGTAACGGGCAAAAAGGGCAAAAAACGATTCGTCAATTGCGAAAAACTGTAATAAGGAGCATCAAGAATCAAGGTTTTGGGGTGATTTTTGGAAGCTAATTTACAGGCAAAACCCGAACCCAGCGAACGCCCGTAAATGACAATATTTTTTTCGTCATATCCTTTCGTAAGCATTTGATTATAAACCACTTGCGAGTCTTCATACATTCGTTCTTCATGCCGTTTTCCAGTGCTTTTTCCGAAACCTCGATAATCTATCATCAATACATCATAGTCATGCGAGATGAAATCTTTGGCATATTTTGCCCAGCCTTTGATACTGCGAGTGTTTCCGTGAAAATAAATAACTAAACCACGAGTTTCTTCGCCTACATCATAGAATAACAGTCCGTTGATTCTTGCTCCGTCAGGCATATCGAAAAAAAGTTCTTCAAAATGGTCGTCGTACCGAAACTCAAAATCTTGCGAAAGTTTTTCGGGCTTAAAAATAAAATACTCTTGTACTTTGTAGGCCACTACGCAAATAATGACATACGAAACTATCACTAAAACAATGATTTCGGTAACAGACATGGGAGCATCCTTTAAAAATTCTGCGAATTTATCAATTTTTGGCGATGCACCCATCACAAGACGGTAATTATTTGGTTGTCATCCAATGAGGCTGCATCATCTGATGATTGAGCGTATTTTTGGAACTTCCTATATAATTCGTTTCGTATTCATGCACCAATTCTCCCAGAAGGTCTTTGAGTATTTCGAGTTTATTTTCACCCAGTACCTCGCCAAACTTTTGATTAATATAATTGGTGCAGTTCCGCCAATCAATCATTGCGTGAAGGCCTTTTTCTGTATATTTCACTATCAAAGCACGAGCATCGGTTGGGTCTTTTTCAACCATTACAAATCCTTGCTCTTGTAATTCCTTGATGAGTTTACTCATGCCCTGCTTGGTCATGCTCGCACTCGCAGCTAAAGTATTGATACTGGTACCTTCGACTTCGATGTGTATTAAAGCCACAATATGCCCCACACGGAAGTTTTCGTAGCCAATACCTTTCAGGTAATCGCCAGCTAAATCGCTCATGTAGCGATAGGTTCGGTTGAGAAGTTTACCAAACAACCTTGCTTTATTGGCTTTCATGTTGGCTACTTCTGCCAGTAATTCTTCGTTCATTGTTATTTGTGAGATAAATCAAGGAAACCCTAACTTTCTACATTAAATGCTAATTAAAAAGATAAATATACTACAAAGGTACTACAAAAAAAATAATTGTCAACTTGCTTGACTAATTTAGTAAACTTAGTTTACTTTGTGCCTTCAAATTAAAATTAATCAAACCAAAGAGCAACCAAAAAAATTAAAATAAACGCAAGAAACTGAATACTAAAATGGAAAATACTTCTAAGAAATCGTTTAAAAACTACATTCCACGCATCATACTTTTATTGATTGTGATTGGAGCAGCCACTTATGCTTATCAGAAATACAAATACAACCAAAGCTATGAAACCACTGATAATGCCCAAATCGAAACGTACACAGTGCCAGTTGTACCAAGGGTCGGCGGTTATGTAAATGCCGTAAACATGAAAGATTTTGAGCAAGTAAAGAAAGGGCAATTATTGGTTGATATTGATGATAGTGAACAACGCTTGGCATTGGTCGAAATGGAAGCCATGTACCAACAAATGCTTACTGATGTAGAAAGTGCCAAAGCAAGTATCAAAAATGCTAACATGACTATTAGTGCGGCCGAATCTGGTCTTAAAACAACGGCTTTACGCAAAGAAAAAGCCCAAAAAGATGCCGAGCGTGATGCCAAATTATTTGCCGATAATGCCATTACGAAGCGTCAGGTTGATGATAGTAAATCTAATTTGGAAGTGTTGAATGCTCAATACGAAAGCCAAAAACAAGATTGGACGGCCTCAAAATCTCGTGTGGATGTGCTTACATCAAATTTACACAAAGCCGAAGCAGCCTTGGCGGTGCAACGAGCAAAAATCGAACAACAAAAATTAAAACTTACCTACTCGAAAATTTACGCTTCAGAAAGTGGTAAAATTGGTCGTAAGAGTGTTGAGCCAGGGCAGTTTATTCAACCAGGGCAAACGTTGGCCACAATTGTGCAAGATTCGCTTTATTGGGTTGTAGCCAATTTCAAAGAAACACAAATCAGTCGTTTGGCAGTTGGTCAAGAAGTTAATATTAAGTTAGATGCCTTTCCTGATATGGAATTGAAAGGAAAAATTGCTGATTTTTCAGATGCCACAGGTGCAAAATATGCTCTTCTTCCACCCGATAATGCCAGCGGAAACTTCGTGAAAGTAACGCAGAAAATTCCAGTGAAAATTGCCATTGATGGTGTTGATAAACTTCGTGATAAGTTGCGTGCAGGCATGAGTTTAGAGGTGGAAGTGAAGATTAAATAATGTAAGGGTTTCTAAGATAAACCCTTAACTGCGGGAAATTGCAGGGTTGATATTATGGAAAATACAGAAAATATACACAAGCCCGCTGGTGCAGCACGCTTTATCATCGTGCTGACAACCGTAACGGCCGCCGTGATGGAGCTACTCGACACAACGATTGTCAATGTGGCTCTTAATCAGATTGCGGGTTCGTTAGGGGCAACGATTGAAGACATAGCTTGGGTAATTACGTCGTATGCCATTGCCAACGTAATCGTGATTCCGATGACTGGCTTTTTGGCTGAATATTTTGGTCGAAAAAACTATTATTTGGCATCAATGATATTATTTGGAGTTGCATCTTATTTGTGTGGGAACTCAGATACATTGTGGGAATTGGTTTTTTGGAGATTTATTCAAGGAATAGGCGGAGGAGCATTACTTTCTACTTCACAAGCCATTTTGTTTGATGCTTTCCCAGGGAAAGAACGAGGCATGGCTTCGGGGCTTTTTGGAATGGGAATTGTATTGGGGCCGACACTTGGGCCAAGTTTGGGCGGATATATTGTCGATAACTTTACGTGGGGAGATATTTTTTATATCAATGTGCCGATTTGTATCATCGCTACCGTACTGACGATTTTGTATATCCCACGAAAAGAAGGCGAAGGGAAAAATAAAGCCAATATCAAGATTGATTATTTCGGAATCATATTATTGATTATTGGAATTGGTTCGCTACAATATATTCTCGAAAAAGGCGAATCGAAAGACTGGTTTCAGTCGAAAGAGATTTCGGTGATGGCTTTGATTGCCGCACTCGGAATCGTTGGGTTTATCAGTCGAGAATTAAATACTGACCATCCAGTAGTAAATTTGCGAGTGTTTGCCAATCGAAATTTTGCTTTTTCTTCAATTTTTGTGCTTGTTTCGGGGGTTGGATTGTTTACATCGGTTTTTGTGTATCCAGTAATGGTGCAGCGTATTAATGGTTTTACGCCTTACGAAACAGGTTTATCCTTGTTCTTCCCGACGCTCACGATTTTGCCACTTTTTCCGATTTTGGGTAAAAGAATGTCGGCAGGTGCATCGCCTATTCCTTTTGTCATTGCGGGAATCTTGATTTTTGCTTTCTTCGGTTTTTATAGCGGAACTGCCACTGCTGATATGGGGCGTTGGGATTTTTATCCGATACAGGTTTTGCGTGGTTTAGGTACGGTTATGCTACAATTACCGCTCATCAATGCTTCGGTGGCTGGTTTGAAACCAAACGAGTTTGGGTCGGGTATTTCGTTGACCAACATGATTCGTCAGCTTGGAGGAGCATTTGGTATTGCATTGGCTAATAACTACGTGGCTATTCAATATGCTCAACACCGCTCTGACTTGGTGGCAAATTATACGCCCAATAATCCGCTGTTTCTCGAAAAATTCAATGCTATCAAGATGGGATTTTTATCTCGTTCGGGCGATATATCACAGGCTTCAACCCAAGCGTATCGGCAGTTGGAGTTGATGCTCGACCGACAATCGTATTATTTGGCATATTTAGATACTTTCAGAATTGTGGCTATATTTTTCTTGTGCGTTCTGCCATTGGTGGTACTATTAAAAACAAAGAAAAAGTCGCCCCAAGAAATTGCTGCTGCCGCTAAAGCTGCCGCTGAATCGCATTAATAATTATCAATTTAGGTGCTGATTATGAGTGTTTTATCTCAAGTCTATACCTTAAATATCGAAACTAAAAAAATGAAAATCAATAAGTTATTAATCATTGTTTGCTTGTTTTTAGGGAACGAAGTGCTTGCTCAGAGTAGCGAACAAGTACTTTCTAAACTCATTAATCAAGCCCTCGAATATTCGCCAAGAGTAAAAGAGCAACAGCAATTACTCAGTACGGGCGACTATCGCATAAAAGTTCAAGAAACGGGCCTTAAACCGCAGGTGAGTGGCGATGTAAGCTACTCAAGGGTTGACCCAATTGCAAAGGCAACGTTGCCTGTTAATGGCGAGCCACGAGTGATTCAGTTTCAGCCGCACAATAATTATAATGTTGGTGTAAGTGCATCGTATGTGATTTATGACTGGGGAAGATTTAAAGAAGGTGTAAAGAAAACGGTTCTCGAAATCCAACAACAGACGGGCGGAGTCGAAACGCTGAAACATACATTGGCTTATCAAGTTTCACAATTATATTATAGCATTATTTACTTGCAAAAAGCCATTGTTGTGCAGCAAGACCAAGTAAAATTGGTGCAGGAAAATGGTAAAATCATAGCCGACCGCATAAAAAGTGGTGATGCCCTTGATTATGATGCTGTGCAGGTACAAGTACGCTACAAAAATGCCGAAATGAGAGTAATTGACCTACAAGGCCAACTCGAAAGACAATTTATTTTCTTGAGTTCGTTGATTGGTTCTGATGCCAGAAAACTAATTCCAGCAAATGCCGAATTGCAATTTGGTTATGGAAAAACTGATTTACAAAATGCTTATAATGAGGCAATTCAGAATAATGTTGACTTGAAAGGTTTGCTTACAAAAGAGAGTGTTTTGGCTCAAGAAGTAAAAATTTCGAGTATGAGCAGTTTACCAACTTTAGCTGCCAATGCTTCGCTTGGTGTACGTAATGGTTATTTGCCTGATATTTCGGTGCTGAGACCCAACTCATTGATTGGTGTGAAATTATCTATTCCGATTTATACAGGAAAACGTGGAGCATACAATACCCAAATTGCTAAAATTAATCTTGATGCAGCGAAGCAAAGTACTGAGTCGCAGAAAGTACAGATTAGTCGTGACCTTGAAAATGCCTATAACGATATAAAAGTAGCGAATCAGAAAAAAGAATTGGCGGCAAGTAATATTTATCAAGCTGAATATAGCTTGAAACTGGCAAAAAAACGATTGGAGAATGGTGTAAGCACGCCGCTCGAAATTCAAGCAGCCGAGACAGGTTTAGAAGAAGCAAAATTCAATTTATTACAATACGATTATCAGGCACTTTTAGCCAAACTCGAAATCAGTAGACTATCGGGAGTGAAGTTTTGGTAAGAAATGTAGCACAATTTTCTAAACTGTTTCTTTATCGTAACATTTTGGAAAATTGTGCTACAACTATTTTTAATACAACATTCTGAAACGAATCGTTTCGTCGATGTCTTTGATTTCTTGGATAAATTCGTTGGTATAACCCTTGCTAATATCCATAATCACGTAGCCAATTGTTTCGTTGGTTTTTAGGTACTGACCAATGATATTGATGTGGTGCTTCGCAAAAATATTATTGATTTTAGCCAAAATTCCTGGTACGTTTTGGTGAATATGCAACAAACGGTGCGAATCACGCAACAATGGTAATTGTACTTCTGGGAAGTTCACGCTACCCGTTGTGCTACCATTATTCATATATTCGAGCAAACGCTCAGGTACGTAAAGTCCGATGCCTTCTTGAGCTTCTTCGGTGCTACCGCCGATGTGTGGTGTAAGGATTACATTTGGTAAACCACGCAATTCGTTCTCAAATGGTTCGCTGTTGGTTTTTGGTTCGTACGGAAATACGTCAACACCCGCACCTGCAACTTTGCCCGATTTGATGGCTTCTACCAATGCTGGTACTTCGACCACGTGTCCACGAGCGAGATTCATAAAAATCACGCCATCTTTCATCATTTCAAACTCACGTTTGCCAAACACATTGGTATTTTCTTTACGACCATCAATGTGCATACTTACCACATCTGAAACTCTCAGAACTTCTTCTAAAGAGCGGCATTTCTTGGCATTTCCAATAGGCATTTTATCGACAATATCGTAGAAATAAACCTCCATACCGAGGGCTTCACCGATAACCGAAAGCTGCGTTCCGATGTGTCCGTAACCAATCAAACCCAATTTTTTGCCACGAACCTCGAAACTATTATTGGCAGATTTATCCCATTTACCAGCGTGCATTTGATTGCTTTTCGTAAACACATTACGAATCAACAAAATCATTTCGCCAATGGCTAATTCTACAACAGAGCGGGTATTGCTATAAGGTGCATTGAAAACTGCGATACCTTTTTCAGTACACGTTTTAAGGTCGATTTGGTTAGTTCCGATACAAAATGCACCCACTGTGATGAGTTTATCGGCATTTTCGAGGACTTTTTTCGTCAAATTAGTTTTTGAACGAAGTCCTAAAATCGAAACTCCTTTGATTTTCTCTGATAATTCATCCTCATCCATTGCACCTTTATGCGTTTCTACATCAAAACCTTCACGTTTGAATGCCTCGATAGCCACTGAGTGAACGTTTTCGAGTAAAAGTACCTTGATACGGCTTTTTGGATATGACTGACTGCGAGGTAGTTTATTCAGATATAAAAATTCATCGAGCGACGGCACAATATGGTCGGCTTTTGAGGTAACTTTCTCACGCTCAACGTTTTCGGTAAACGCATAAAAACGATTGGCCAGCCCCGAAGCACGAAGTTCGTAGTCGGTATAGCCATCGCCGATGGCATAAACATCGCCATCGAGCTTTAGAGAACCTAACAATTTTACCTTACCTTTTTCGTGAGCCAAAACATTCTCTTGGTCAACACCAATGATATTATCTTCGGCATCAAAAACGAAAGTATTGGCATATACGTTTTCTTCTTTCAAGCCCATCGACGTTACGATTGGCACAATGAATTCTTTGAAACCGCCTGAAACAATTAAGATATGGTCGGCAAATTCACGCAAGAATTTTTCATTGCGTTGGAACGACTCCGAAACTTGTGTATGAAGAAAATCAACTAATTGACTGATATGCGAACGATTAGCCTTCAATAATTCGATTCGGCGACTGAGTGCTTCCGAAAAAGTAATTTCTCCATTCATGCCCTGCTCGGTCAGACTTCTAATTTGAGCAACTACTTTTTCTTGATTGGCACTTCCTGCCAATGCAATATTGGCTAATTCGTCAAGGCCTTCTACTTTCGTAAAAGTGCTATCGAAATCTATGATATAATAGGTATTGTTCATGAAAACCCCCAGCCCTATAAGGAGAGCTATTTTAAATGAAATAATATTTTATTGTAACGCTATTCTGATATGCTCAAAATGATGTTTGGCCATGCTTAGAGCCTGTGCTAACGTAAGATTTAACTGACGTAGTGCATGAAAAAAAGTTTTATCGAAATCACTTTCTGACATATTTCTCATTAAGAGAACCCATCTTTTGTGTGTAGCTTCCAGCAATAATAAAGCATCGACTGGTGGCGTACTGAGTATTTCGGCGGTAGCGTTCCAAGCATTGATGTTGGCTATAAATCCAACTGGATTTTCTTCAGAAAGTGCTTGTTTAAAACGGGCGTAGTGCATGATGTGCATATCCGAAATATGAGTCAGTAGTTGGCGTATATTCCATGCACCTTCACGGTAGGTTTTGTTCAACTCTTCGTCTGAAAGTTTCTTGGTAAGTCGCTTATACTTAGCAGGATACTTCTCAATGATACCGATGTTGCGTTCGATTTCTTTGGCCGAATAACTTCTTTTAGGTGTCCACTTTCCGATAGGATACTGTCGTTGTTCGAGTGTCATTGCCGAAAAAGGTTTTGTTGTAAATCCAAATTTACGGACTATTTTAGAACAACAAGTTAGAAAGACTACTGATTTTATAGAAATAAACAAATAGTGAATAAAGTTCTTTGAATAGTCCTAAAAACAGAAGAATATTTTGCGAAAATTAGTTATTTATGATTAGTTGTTGGGAAATTGGTAAATTCGTTATTGGGAAATTAGTTCTCTGATAACCCATTTGTCAGTAACTAATAAACTAATTACACATTAAGGAACGGGGTCGTAGCCGTGGGTATGACTCCACGGGCCGCAGCGTGCAATACGTTTGGCAGTTAGCCAAAAACCTTTGAAAAAGCCGTGTTTTTGGAAGGCTTCCACCGAATATTGTGAACAAGTAGGCGTATAACGGCACGATGGTGGAAACCAAGGCGAAATACCTGCTTGGTAGAGTCTTACGAGAAAAATGGCAATGTATTTCATTGATAATAAATAGACAAAAGTCGTGAAAATCTGCTTTTACAGACCTAACAACTTTTGTCTAAAATTGGTTGCTTGTGGTATCCTTACTCAAATAAAAGGTAGAGCGTAACCGTATGTGTTGTCAGGCGGTCAACGCCTTGAAGGGGTGTATTTTTGTTATTTACAGGGTCAACCAAGTTTTTAAGTCCATGAGAGAAATGTATTTCAGGCGAAAACTTGAAATATTCTCTAAAAAACTCAATTCCTGTGCCATATTCGATACTGAAATCACTGGTTTTTGTGATGAATTTCGACTTATTTCTTCTGCTGTTGGGGTTTGTTTCCACTCCGTAACGAAGTCCGCCGAAAACATACATTCGTACATTTCCACGTCTTTCGGATTTGTACTTGAGCATCATAGGAACTTCAAACCAAGCAGTCTCTCGTAAATCAGTATTTTCTTTAAACTTATTTGGGTCGCTGTCTGGTAGTGCTGTGTCTATGTATTTGTATCCTAATCTTCTTCCGTAAATAGATACCGTAGGTAAGAATCTAAAATCAAAATAATCGTTGAGCCTAAAATTAGCCAACCCTCCCATTTTTAGCCCAAAAGTAGAAGGAGAAGTAATGCTATAATAGTTATCTTTATTGACAAAATAATTATTGAACTTAACGTTGTAATAAGTACTTGTTAGTCCCAAAAAATAGCCAAATCTTAATGCTTTGGCATCATAGTCGGCCTGAAAATGGCGGCGAGTTTGTTGTGCAAGCACACTTTTTGAAAGGATGGCTACTAAAAAAAGACTAATTGCAAATCTAAGAAAAGGAACGTTTTTCATAAACAATTTTAAAGATAAAACTCGTCATGGCTTTTTACCAATGTATATTGAGCAAACGCCAAAGGTAAGCGGAATACATTTTGTTTGACGGAATCCTGCTTTTTCAAACACTTTCAAGAAATTTTCACCTTCTGGAAAAGCCTTTACCGATTCGGGCAAATAGCTGTAAGCCGAACTATCATTTGATACTAATCGGCCAATGAAAGGCAGGATTGTTGCGTTGTAAAAATTGTATAATTGCTTAATAACGGGAGTTTTAGGATTCGAAAATTCCATGACCATGCACGTTCCGCCCGACTTAGTTACTCGGCACATATCAGTAAGGCCTTTTTCGAGATTTTCAAAGTTACGTACTCCAAAAGAAACGATAACAGCATCGAAAGTATTGTTTTCAAACTGTAATTTCTCTGAATCTCCCATTTGAAGTTCGATTTTGTTTTCCAAACCTAATTTCTTCATTTTTTCACGCCCGAACGATAACATTCCTTCCGAAATATCAACGCCAATAACTTTTTCGGGTTTGAGTTGTTTCACGGCTTCAACGGCCAAGTCGCCCGTACCTGTGGCAATATCTAAAATCAATTGTGGTTTTTCGGCACGCAACATCGAGATAGCCTTTTTTCTCCACCAAAAATCAATTCCACCACTGAGCAAATGGTTCAAGAAATCATATTTAGGCGAAACATTATCAAACATTTCGGCAATTTGCTCACGCTTGCTGCTGTCTTTTTCTTTGTAAGGTACTACCATATCAGTAGAGTGATTCTTCTGAATCGCTCGTATAAATTTAAAATAATTCCACAAAATTACAAAACTACTATTTGATAACTGATTGATTATCAGAAAAGTTTTTGCGAGATACTTTTTATATATTTGAAATCGAATAAAGAAGAACATAATTTATGCAATACATTAAGCATTATACATCACCGATTGGTGTTTTGGAGATTATCGCCAATGATGATTTTCTGACGCACGTATTGTTTCGGGAAGCCCAAAAGAAACCCAGCAGTCAGTTAGATGAAACGCTCGAAAATTCGCCAATCATTGATGAATGTATTAGGCAATTTGATGCTTATTTTGATAAAAAACTTAGAGATTTCGACTTACCTCTACAGCCGCAAGGAACTGATTTTCAACGAAATGTGTGGGAATATTTAAAAACTATTCCTTACGGCAAAACGATTTCGTATCTTGAATTCTCTCGAAGGATTGGTAATGAAAAAGCTATTCGAGCAGTAGGGACAGCCAATGGCAATAATCCGTTGACAATAATTTTGCCGTGCCACCGAGTTATTGGCTCAGATGGCAGTTTGGTAGGCTACGGAGGCGACCTTTGGCGAAAAGAATGTTTACTTCGACACGAGGGAAGTTTGCCCAGACAGGCTCAATTAGGTCTGTTTTAAGGATATTTCCTTAAATTTTAGGGGTAGAAGTCAATAGAAATGTCATTACACAAACTAATCAATAATCAATGGAAACGACTATTAATCAGTCTATTACAGCCGAAAAAGAGGTTTCTTTATTTTCAAAAATCTTATTGGCTATTCCGCTCTATGTATATGTGAGCGTGATTGCTTCTATGTGCGTGATTCTCGGAATCTTATGGGATATTGCTTGGCACATGAGCATCGGCCGCGATGGGCTTTTTTCAGCCCCGCACGTAGTAACGTACATTGGAGCGGCAGTCGCAGGTATTTTTTCGGGTTATCAGGTTTTGAAAACTTCGTTTTGGGGAAATCAACTCGAAAAAGGCAAAATGGTAAAGTTTTGGGGTATTTTTTACAGTTCATTGGGTGGACTTTTCTGTATTTGGGGCGGAATCGCTTCGCTTACCTCTGCACCTTTTGATGATTGGTGGCACAATACCTATGGGCTTGACGTGCAGATTCTTTCTCCACCACATACAGTTTTGCTCTTGGGGTTAATGAGCGTACAAATGGGAGCTATGATTGCCGTTTTAGCATTTCTGAATAGAAGCGAAAAAATAAGCTCGCTTTCGGCCGAAGAAAATACTAAACGTACGAATCGTTTGCAATGGATGTTTATTTTTACAGCAGCTTTTCTAATCACTTCTATTTTTACATTTCTTTCGGAATCGTTGGGACGTTGGGCTATGCACGAGCCATCGTTTTATGAAGTTGCGAGTGGAGCATTTCCATTTATCTTATTTGCAGCGGGTCGAGCTTCAAACAAAAAATGGGGAACTACCTATATATGTATCATATTTTTGATTTTCCACTGGGCTGTTAATGCCACGCTGAGGCTTTTGCCTGCCGAACCTCTGTTAGGGCCTATTCATAATAAAATCAGTACCTATCAAACACTCGGCTTTCCGCTGCTTTTATTTATTCCAGCGTTTGTCACCGATTGGTTACGAGATAGGTTTTCGACTAAAAACGATTGGACTTTAGCATTCATTTTGGGCGGAGCTTATACGCTTGTTTTATTACTCACACATTATCCGTTTGGTACATTTTTGCACGAATCGCCATTGGCTCGAAATTGGTTTTTTGGTAGTAACTCTTGGTCGTTTCAGAACGATGCCGACTGGGAATATCGCTTTAAGTTTGGCCCTTGGAGTAATAAATCATTGAATGAATGGTTAGTAGGTATTTCGCTTTCATTTGTTCTTAGTTTTTTATCGACACGTATTGGTCTTGCTTGGGGTAATTGGATGAAACAAGTGCAGAGATAGCCCCCCGAGGGGAGCTTTTCAACAACAGTAAAACGTAAATCAATGAAAAAACTAAATATTTTTTTAAAATACATTTTAATCCTTCTCCTTAGTTCCCCTTTAGGGGCGGGGGGGCGATTATTTGCTCACATCGGCAGTGCAGGCGTTGTGCATGAAGGAAAAGCTGGAAATTATAGCGTACAAGTATATGTTGAGCCACCCGATGTGATTCCAGGAACGGCCAAAGTGTCGGTGATGGTTGATGGAATCGATATAAAAAGTGTAAAAATGAGTCCGATTTATTATTGGACTGGTGATGAAGGTTCGCCGCGTTCTGACGAGGGCATGATGACAGAAGCGGGTAAATACGAAGGTAAAATTTGGCTTATGGAAAATGGAGCGGCCAGTGTAAAAATTATCATTGAAGGAGCAAGAGGAAAAGGTGAGGTGTTAGTTCCGATTGCAGCCCTTTCCACAGCTCAACGCCAACTGCCGAGTTCGTTGGGTTGGATTTTGGCAGGTTTGGCTTTGCTTTTGGTTGGAATTATGACTACGATTATTGGTGCAAGTACGGGCGATAGTTTACTGAAAGTAGGAGAGTCTGAAAACAATTCAACCAAAAAGCGACGTATCGTTGGCTCAACGATTGGGGCCTCATTTTGTGGATTGCTTTTGTTTGGTGGAAATATGTGGTGGAATGCCGAAACGGCTGATTATCAGCGAAATATCTATCGGCCTTACACCGCTACATCGAGTATTAGTTTGAGAAATGGGCAGCGAATCTTGAATTTCAAGATAGATTCGGCCTCGGTCAATGGACGTTCATTAAGTTTTATTATTCCTGACCACGGGAAGTTGATGCACATGTTTCTGGTAAAAGAAGGTTCAATGGAAGTGTTTGCTCATTTGCACCCTTCTCGCAAAGATACGCTTACGTTTGAGGCTCCGCTACCCAATATGCCTGCAGGAAAGTACTTGATTTTTGCCGATGTGTTGCGTTATCATAGCTTGCAAAATACGATTGCTGATACGGTGGAGATTCCGCAAACACCTAAAGTAAATGTAATGCCAACGCTTACGGGTGACTCTGATGATACGTTTGTGGTGACAAATGCCCTTAATAAAACTGCCAATTCGGTAGTTGATGAAAGCATCACGATTTGTGGGACGCCAGGGGTAAAAACCAAGCTACAAGATGGTTCAAGCATTATTTGGGAAGAAAAACCAAACCAGAAACTCATGGCTGGGAAAGTTTATAATTTGAAATTCTCGGTGCTTGCACCCGATGGTAAACCTGCCAACTTGCAAACGTATTTGGGTATGATGGGCCATGCTGCCGTTATTAAAGACGATGCAAGTGTGTATATTCATTTGCATCCTAATGGCACGTACTCGTCAACGGCTGTGCAGGTTTTGCAAAAACGTATCGACGAGACAAGTAATAAACGTCCGAACTTAACTAATGCAAAGAAATTTCGAGATAGTGTTGATAATGTATTGGCCAATCTTCAATCAATGAGTGAAGCCGAACGAGATAAATTATTGATGGGAAATATGCTACACGAGGCCAACGGACATCATGGCGGACAGGTTACTTTTCCGTATGTTTTCCCGAAGGCTGGGCATTACCGTATTTGGCTACAAGTAAAGCGAGAAGACAAAATCTTGACGGGTGTTTTTGATGCTAACGTGATTTGATTTTTACAAAAATTTTTCAAGATATAGTACATTAATTAGATTGAATTTATTCATTTCAAAAAAGCACTCAGACAACAAAGTTTGGGTGCTTTCTTCTTTTTTATTTGTTTGAGCAAAATGCTTAAAATTAGAATATTACAATTATTTATAATGTTTTTAAATAAATTAATTTAACCTAAAAATTGATAATTTTCATTTTTTTACTCAATAATATTATTTTTTATAACATATAATTGAGTGAAAGTTAATTTTTTAATAATAAATACAGAAAAATGAAACATATTATATTTTGAAAAAAAAGTTAACCATATTTTCGATATAGAACCAAAAAAGAGTTTTTAATTGGATTTATCGAATATTTATTTTAAAAAAATGAATTATTTTTAATGTTTATTTAATTTTTTTTGAAAAATATTTTTTTATTAGAAATACACACACTACTTTTAGTTATTGATTCTTAGATAAGTACAACAATTCTTCATCAAGCTCTTCTTTTCCGACCGCAATAGGGAAGGTGCTTGAAATTCATAAATACTACGCTTAAAATGCGGACTCTCGAATGTGCTCTTCACATTCTTGACTTAAACTGATGGCAGGAAACCATCGACTCAAAAAATATTAACATTGCTTAGAAAGTTGGATTTTCTACACTCAGAATTTTCGACTTGGAAGATACACTTTATCCAAACTGGACCCTATAATAATTTCCCTTTAGGCCGATTATTACGAAACCGAGCGGTCGGAGTCTCGTAATGATTCGGCTGAAAAGGGAACAACAAACTAACTTAAACCAAGAATTTATGATGAAGAATTTCTACTTATTAGTTTGCTTGCTGTTATCGTCGGCGATAATGGCACAAGACAAGGTCATCACGGGAGTTGTTGGCTCTGAAAGCGAGGGCGTTTTGCCTGGAACTTCGGTTACTGTAAAAGGAACTTCATTTGGAACGGTCACGGATGCCAATGGGAAATTTTCGTTGAAAGTCCCTGCAAGTGGTAGTATGCTTACGTTTAGTGCCATCGGATATGTTACTATCGACATTAAAATTGACAATAAAACTACGTTTGATATTATATTACAGCCCGATACAAAGACTTTAAATGAAGTTGTGGTAACGGCTTTGGGTATTTCGAGAGAGAAAAAATCGCTCGGCTATTCGCAACAAGAACTTAAAGGTGAAAGCTTGGTCGAGGCTCGCTCAAATAATATTGCTAACGGGCTTGCTGGTAAAATGGCGGGTGTTCGTATCGCTGCCAACGGTGGCCCAGGAAGTGGCTCAACTATTCAGATTCGTGGTGCTTCATCGGTTTCGGGCAATAATCAGCCACTTATCGTAGTGGATGGCGTGCCGATTCAACAACAATTCGACAAACAATTCGGGGGTGGTATCTCAGAAGTTAGCCCTGATAACATTAAAGATATTTCGGTGTTGAAAGGACCAAACGCCGCTGCTCTTTATGGTTCTCGTGCTGCCAATGGTGTAATCTTGATTACAACCAAAGACGGTGCTGGCACAAAGGGTTTAGGTATTGAATATAACTCAAACTTTACGGCCGAACGCCCATTGGTTAAACCAAACTTTCAAAATACTTATGGTGGTGGCTCAGGTTATACAACATGGTATTCGGATGGATGGAGTGGGGTAATTACGCCTGATGCGTATGACCAATACAAAGCAGCTTACGGGTCGGTTAAGCCAGGTTCTACCACTGGTACTGAAGGTACGGACGAAAGTTGGGGAGCCCCAATGGATGGTCGCTTAGTAAGACAATGGTTTACAGGAAAAGATGTTGCTCCGCTTACGCCACAACCCAATAACTGGGACGAATACTGGCAAACGGGTACAACTTTAACCAATAATTTAGCTCTTTCGGGTGGAAACGACAAAGGAAGTTTCCGATTGAGCGTGGGTCGTCTCGACCAAAAAGGTTTGATGGCTTTTAATGATTTCTATAGAAATAACTTCAAAATCAACTCAAATTATAAGGTTTCAAAATTCATTTCGGCTGTAGTTGCGGGCGAATACGTGAAATCGGGTGGAAATCGTACGTACCAAAATGGTGACCAATTTATCTGGTCGCATCGCCACGTTTCGTGGGACCAACTTGCCAATTATGCCGATTATGCCGATGTGCATATTCAACGAGCAGTTGCAGGAAAATTACCTGACAATGACCCTGCTAACTGGCAACATACATTCTTTACGAATCCGTTTTATACAAGTGAAAAACTACCTTACACCAATGATAAAGACCGTTTAGTTGGAAATATTGCCTTAAACTTTACGATTTCGCCAGAATTGAAATTGATGATTAGAAGCGGTACGGATATGTGGTCTGATACTCGCATCAATATCGTTAATTTCGATAGAGTTCGTAACGGAAACCGTACACCAGGCCGTTATTCAGAAGAGGTTTTACGTCGCCAAGAAACCAATCATGATGCCTTGTTATCTTACGAAAAATCAATTACCAAAGATTTTCATTTGGTAGCTTCGGCTGGTGCCGCTCAAAGAAGCAATTATTACAAACGTAATTTTGCTAATGTAGCCGAGTTAGTTGTAGATGGCGTTTATAACTTGGCAAACTCAAATCCAAGCCAAAATACCATTGATAGCCGTATCGAAAAAGCCGAAGTACAAAGTGTGTATGGCTCAGTACAATTAGGTTATTTGAATGCTTTGTTTTTAGATGCAACAGCACGTAATGACTGGTCGAGTACGCTTCCATCCAATGCTCGTTCGTATTTTTATCCTTCAGTTTCATTGAGCGGCGTTGTTACAGATTTAATAAATTTCCCTAAAACGATTCTTTCTTACGGAAAAGTTAGAGCAAGCTGGGCTCAAGTAGGAAACGATGCCGACCCGTATCAATTAGCACAAACTTTCCGTGCAGGTGGTTCGTGGAATAGCACATTACCAGCCTATTATGAAAATTTAACAATTTCAAACGCTACTCTGAAACCTGAAATTACAACGGGTATTGAATTAGGTTTAGACTTGAAATTCTTGAAAAATCGCTTCGGATTAGACTTCACTTACTATAACCAATCAACCAAAAACCAAATTCTTGGAGTAGAAATCTCGAAAGCCAGTGGCTACGACAAACGTATCTTAAACGCAGGTCAAATCACGAATCAAGGCATCGAGATTATGCTCTCAGGAAAAGTAATGGAAGCCAATGCTTTCAAGTGGGATGTGGCTGTGAATTATTCTCGTAATCGCAATAAAGTAATCGCTTTGGCCGAAGGTCTGACAACCTACACACTCCAAGAGCGTAGAGGTTTGACTTCAATTGCCCAAGTAGGAATGCCTTACGGTTCGTTGTTTGGTATTGGTTTCAAACACGCTCCTGACGGACAAATTGTTTACGCCAATGGCTTGCCAGTAGTAGAAACTACTCCAAGAATTTTGGGTAATATCCAACCAGATTGGATGGGTGGTATCTCGAATACTTTCACTTACAAGAAATTTACATTAACAGCTTTGATTGATGCCAAAATTGGCGGAGATATTTTCGACGAAGGTACGGGTACTGCTCGTTGGACAGGCCAATATGCCGAAACAGCCGTTGGTCGTGAAGAAGGTATCATCGGAAAAGGGGTAATGAATATCGGAACTACCGAAAACCCTCAGTATGTACCAAACGACGTGATTGTGGCAACCAACCAATTGATTGGTTATAACAACCCTCGTCGTTACCATGAGGCGGCTATTTTCGATGCTTCTTTTGTCAAATTACGTGAAGTTTCATTTGGATATACTATTCCTAAATCGGTTTTATCGAAACTACACTTACAGAATGCAAAACTTTCGATTGTAGGTAGAAATTTAGCTATTTTATTCAAAAATACGCCACACATCGACCCAGAGGTTGACCGTTTCGGTGCTAACCAACAAGGTTTTGCTTATGGCGAATTACCAAATTCAAGAAGTGTAGGTGCAAACCTTTCGATTAGTTTTTAAGTGAAAAGCGATTAGCAATTAATCTTTAGCTTTTTAGAGGAAATAATTAAGCTAAAAGCTAATCGCCAACAACTTTATTATCTACCTAAAATTTTGACAGATATGAAACTCAATAAGATTATATATTCATTCGCATTTGTTGGTTTGCTTTCATCGGTTAGTTCTTGTACGAAAGATTTCGATGAAATGAATACCGACCCCAATAACCCAACGGCTATCGGAGCTCAATATTTGTTTCCGTATGCTACCGAAAAAGCAGTTGATAGATATTGGGGTGGCAATGTTCGTTTTGAGCGTTTAAACCTTGACGGTGCTATGCTCTGGGTGCAATATTTAGCCCGTAATATTTACTCAAACGAGGGCGATAACTACGGTATAACGCCAACGTTTTATAACAATACTTGGAAATCGCTTTATAATGATGGTTTATTGAATTTCCAGAGAATCATCACGGAATCAGGTGAGACAGGTAAAAGTCCGAATAAAAATTACGAAGGTGCTGCTCTGGTAATGCGTTCGTGGACATTCTCACTCTTGACAGATTTATACGGTGCAATTCCTTACACAGAATCTATCAAAGGAACGGCTGAAAAACCCATTTATACACCTGCTTACGACTCAATGGATAAAGTTTACGCAGGAATCTTGGCCGATTTGAAACTTGCCAACGAAAAATTGACCGTTGGTGGGCCAGCTATTTCGGGTGATATTATTTATGGTGGCGATATTTTGAAATGGAAGAAATTTGCCAATTCACTTCGTTTACGTTTGGCGAATCGTCAGGCAGCTAAGAAATCGGCTGAATCTAAGGCAATCATGAACGAAATCCTTTCGGATGCTGCCAAATATCCGATTTTTACGAGCAATGCCGATAACGCACTTTTGGCCAATACAACTTCTCGCCCAAGCAATAACGAGTGGAATGAGGTAATGATTGTGGGTAGCCGTACTGACTGGAGTATCAGCAAAACAGTAGTTGATAAATTAACGGATTTGGGCGATACTCGTTTGGGTGTTTTTGCAACCAAAAATAAAGCAGGAGCCTACGAAGGTATTCCAAATGGTTTGCCTGATGCAATCGCTACTACGTATTTGAGTTCAGCTTCGGTGTTGACTGATTACTTCACAAAGGCCAATGCTCCGAGTGTAATTATGACTTTCAGCGAATTGAATTTCATTTTGGCCGAAGCTGCGTTTGACGGAGACATCACCATTGGTAAAGCCGACGATTATTTCAAAAAAGGCATTGATGCTTCATTTACGCAATTTGGTATTAATACTCCAGCTAATTATTTGACTACAGTTGGGACTATTTCTAAAGAAAAAATCATCGAACAAAAATGGATAGCTCTTTTCGGACAAGGCGTTGAGGCTTGGACAGAATTCCGTCGCACGGGTTTTCCAAAATTCTCTCCACGTGATGCCAGAGCGGTATTTGAAAATGATGGTATTGTACCAACTCGTTTGCCGTATCCAACTACTGAATATTCGTTGAATAAAGCAAAACTTGACGAAGGAATTAAGATTAATGGGGCGGATAATATGAAAACCAAACTTTGGTGGACGGAATAAAATCAATGATTGAATGAGAGAATGATTGAACAAAATTTATTCTTTTTCGAAGCAAATATTTTTTCACTATGCTAAAAAGATACCCTTAGCATATTCAAAAAACAAAATCCCCCCTTTAGGGGCAGGGGGGTGTTTATCATGAAGAAAATACTATTTTTTAGCACCATAATTTTAGGATTTGTAGCAACCTCGTGCAAAGTTGACGACCCATTTGTTGACAGAATTACTGCACCAGTTTTAGTGATTTTTGAAGACCCTGCGGGTAAATCAAATGGTCTTACAACTGAACCATCGGTGGTTTCTTCAGCATCGGCTGATGCTTCAATCACAGTACGCTTGTTAGCACTCAACAAAGATGGTTTGCTTGATTATAAAGTAGGTATTGACAGCATTGCAGCTACGGCTGTTCCTGTAACATTCAAACTTAGAAACGGAACAAAAATTTCAGATGTGACCACTGATGGTACTGGTCGTTCGACACTAAAAATCGCTTGGAAATCTCTTGGTATAGCTACGCCTGCCGTTGGTTCATCGGTGCAGTTAGCCTGTTCGGCTACTTACAAAGATGTCGCATTTACAAAGTATTTCAGATTGACAGCAACAAAATAAATGTCTGTAGAACAATTTTCTAAATTGTTCTACAAATTTTAATTCTCAATTCAAGAAAAGTCTCTATTCAAATAACAAAAAAACTAAGAATACAATGAGCAACATGATTAACAGACGTAGTCTTTTAAAGACAGGTTTAATGACAATCGGTGGAATGGCACTGGCTCCGCACATTTCGATGGGTGCATTTTCGGCGGCAAATTTCAGCCTTGACGAAAAAAGCAGACTTTATTACAGCCCGCTTTTAAGAGAACATTTTTTGGATGAAAGACCAGACGTAATGGCGATGGCGGCTCGTTTGAATGCCAACGAAAACCCTTATGGGCCACCAGAAAGCACAAGAAAAGCCGTTGCTGAGGCCGTTGCTGGCGGAAACCGTTATTCGTGGAAAGAATTGGCAACATTGGTTGACAAATTGGCTAAGAAAGAAGGCGTAACCGACAAGCACATCATGATGGGACCAGGTTCGTCTGATTTACTCGAAAAAGTAGCCTTAGTATTGTTTATGAATGGTGGAAACATCGTTTCGGCCGACCCAACGTATATGTCGTTGATTCGTGTGGCGGAAGCCGTTGGTGCAACTTGGAAAGCAATTCCGTGTAAAGCAGATTGGTCGCACGACCTAAAAGCAATGGAAGCAGCCATTGATAAAGATACCAAAATGGTGTATATCTGTAATCCGAACAACCCAGTTGGTAGCATTACGGCAGGAAAGGATTTATTAGATTTCTGTTCACGTGTTTCTGAAAAAGTGCCAATTTTTGTTGATGAGGCTTACCTCGAATTGGCCGAAGGAACAGGTACAGAAAGTATGGTTTCGTTATTGGCTCAAAAGAAAAACGTAATCATTGCTCGTACGTTCTCGAAGATTATGGGTATGGCTGGTTTACGTGTAGGTTATGCCGTGGCTCAACCAGAGTTTTTGGATAAAATCCAGAAAATTACTCGTGGTGGAATGGGTATTTCGCATACTTCGGTGTTGGGTGCTATTGCCAGCTTTGAAGATACCGAATTCCAAGCAATGACTAAGAAGCAAAATACAGCTTGCAAAGAGTATTTATACGAAAACCTTACGAAAATGGGGTACAAATACATTCCTTCTTATACAAATTTTGTCATTTTTCCGATTAATATGAGTGGAAAAGACTTCTTGGCGAAAATGGCAGCCAAAGGGATTTTGATACGTGCCTTCGATATTCAAAATAAGCCTTGGTGCCGTGTGAGTATGGGAACTATGGACGAAATGAAGCAATTTGTGAAAGCATTGGGCGAATTATCTTAGTTTTTTTGTCATAGGTTAGAGCGATTTGGGGAAGTTAATAACTTCTCCAAATTTTTATCTTTTTTCCCTTTAGGTTTCTATATGAGTGCTACCGCACTCTGCATTCTTAATCGCACGGGCGACCCCGTCTAAATTCTTAATTATTATGGTTGAGGCTGTACAAAAAACGCTTATCCTCCTCCTTCTTATTGGACTGGGATTAGCTCTGAGGAGTAAAATAAAAAACAAAACCGAAATAAATGGTGTCAAAGAAATTATCTTGTCAATCGCATTACCTTCAACGGTTTTTATTGCATTGATGGGTATTAAAATTAGTGCGTCTTTACTTATTTACCCCATACTTGTTCTTGCGTTTAACTTTTTTATTTTCTTATCAGCTCCTTATTTTTTGCCTATTTTCGGAATCGAAAAAGATAGTTCGGCTGGGCGTACACTCACAATGTTGTTGCCTTCGCTTGCCCCTGGTTTATCGAGTTTTCCGTTTATCAATGAATTTCTTGGCGATGAATCATTGGCTTTAGCTGCCATGGGTGATGTCGGAAATAAGTTCTTTGCCCTCAATTTCCTCTACTTTGTAGCCATGAAAATGTATCTTAGAAATAACCAAACTGAGGAGGTGGAAGATAAAGGAAAAGTGAAGAGTTTATTGTTGAGTCTCGTTAAAGAACCCATCAATATTATTATGCTTTTGGCTATTATCTTTCTTTCGGCAGGGTTAAATATGAAGTCTTTACCAACGGCAATTTCCGAATTATTTAATCGTGCGAGTAGCCTCATGACACCATTGGTATTGATATATATTGGTTTGGCAGTGCAATTCAAAGAAGGAAAAATCAAACTCGTTAGTTCGATTCTATTATTCAGAGCGGGAATCACGATACTTTTCAGTGTTCTAATTATCAATATCTTTAACATCAATACCCCTAACCTAATTTTATTGGCAGTTGTAGTACCGTTAAGCTCGTGTAGTTTTTGGCCTTTTGCCCATATTTCGGCGATTAATATCAAAGAAGAAGACAAAAACTACACAAAAGAGAGAAAGACTTTTGATATGAACTTAGCGGTACTGATTTTAGCCTTTTCGCTGCCATTATCAACCATTTTGGTGATGGGAATTTTAGCATCGGGTGAGTTTTTTGCTCATACCAGTACGTTATTAGTTGCAGGCTTGATTTTTACGGGTTTAGGGCTTGCTCCACATGCTTTGAAGAAATCAAAAACGTATCTGAAACTATCAAAGGTTTCAAGTTAATTTAAGGTTGAATAGATAAGCTAAGTCCACTAACTTTTACTGTTTATCGCAATACTATCCATCTAAAACTAAATACTAAAAACTATCAGCCATGTTGCTCGGAAGAGGAACGTGGTTTTTATTTTGATAAACGGTTTAAAACTTACTTTTAACGATGGCAAGGTTGTCTTCGTTTTTGATTTCTTAGTCATACTGCTTGAATGAGTAGGGTATTTTTGTTTGCCCAATAAAGTAGTTATGGTTTCAATCGAGTATCTGACTCTAACATTTATAATACGGGTTTTAGCGTGAAGCCCCGTTGCTTTAGTAGATTTATAACTCCGTTTTCGCCACCTAAATGAGCAGCACCAACGGCATAGAGTATTGTCCCTGATTTTGATTGTTTTTCGATGCGAGGAATCCAAAGTTTATTCCGAAAATCTAAAAGCTTATAATTTTCTTCGGGCGAATTCTTTTCTTTTACAAAATTATAAAGCTTTTCTACGTCTTGGCTTTGGTAAAGATTAAAAGTTGTATTGTAAGTTTCGAGGGCATCACTCGAAGCTTTTTCGTCTGATAAAATAGTAAACAGACGTTGAGCTTCCATCTTAATTGTGCTGTCGCTTTCTTCTTCAAAAGAGTTGTGTTCGTCGTAACTTTCTATTCCTAAGATTGGCTTTTTGGCTTTTTTGGCTATTCTTGAAATTTCTTCTTCATACGAAGTTAGCTTACAAGTAATAAGTCTTGGCAATATCATTGGCAATATTTTATCAGGCTTGTAATCTGAAAATTGAGAAAGAGTTATTTTTAGGCTTTTATGTTTTTTATTGAAATTCTTTTCTAAAATTTGGTATTCTTCTTTGGTGAAATAAGAATTTAATTTTTTTCCTGACTTATTGAAACTATCATAGTGTGCTTGGAAATCGTTGTGAATTTCATCAAAATTTATTTCGAGATACACTCTGTCTGCGTTTTTAATGATGTTTTCAAATTTGTCAGAAATAACTACACTTTCTTTACAGACTTGGTGGATAGTCCCGTATAAATAAGAAGGAGTGGTAAGTCCATTACCCGAAATTTCCCACAGAAGGGAGTTGCCCGTTTGTGCTGAAAGTACTTGAAATGTTCCTAAAATATATAAAATGAATAGTTTTTTTAGCATTGTATGGGATTTTTAAATGTTATTTTGAATAAAAATACGAAGTGCCAAGACAGCCAAAGGAACTAAAATGCCTGCCACTGCCTTAGTATTGATTTGTTTATTAATTTTGCGAGTATTGAGTATAATCGGAATCAAGGCAATTGGAACAGAATCAAGATTATGGAAAATTTCCATATTTTGCCCATAGCCACTTATTGTCATGATTTTGTTCGGACTACCTGCATCTGTTTCGGCATCGCTTAGTTCGGTCAGGATATTTTTGCCACTTTTCAGGTATTCAAATTTGTATATTTTCTTACCCAAGCGTATTAAGTGTACGTTCTCGTATTTTTTTGTCATTCCGATAACTTTTCCAAGCCTATCTTTAATTAATGAAATACTGATGTTATAAGTTTCGGGAGTGAGCTTATATTGTGCCTCGCCAATGTAGGTTGCACAAGTAATGTTATCCAAGAAGACAATGGCCAGTTGTCGGTCAAGTAACTGAAGACTTTTGTCGGTTGAGTTAGGAATCGCTTTAATTACAATGGGAGTACTTACAGTCAAAGGAATACTCTCGTGTCGGTCAACTCTGATTGAATCAAGGTTTTGAGCTTTAGTATTGAAAAATAACGTTTTAAAGAGTAATAACAACAGAAGTCGGTGAATCATTGTAATAAGTATATTTGTGGTAAATTTATTTCTGCATAAAACTAACTAAAAACGTTATTCAAACAAAATAAGATAAAACTAAAAAAGCCATTCCTGTTGGGGAATGGTCTTTCTTAGTTGTGTACTTTTGGTTTGCAAAGTCTTATTTATTTTTTGAGTCTTCTTCTCTGAAATCTCTGGCAATTACCTGTCCTTTAGCTACTTTTATGGCATTTTCGGCATATTTCTTCGCTTCTTCTTCACGTCCAACCTTATATAATAATTGAGAATATGTTTTCATGGCAATTGGATTTTCTGAAATTCTAAGCGATTTGCTCAACCATTTCAATGGTAATTTTAACTGCTCTTTATCCGTAATATTCTGAGCAAATCTCCAACCGTAAAGGCGTAGTTGGTAGGCAACTTCTTCATTATAACCACTTAAAATATCATCACGAAGCATATTCCATTCTTCGGGTGTAAACTTCGACTTGTCTTCAAATTTCTTAAATTCAGTCATTGATTGATTGGTAAGCACTTCGGTATCAATGACATCAATATAATTAAGGTAGGATGTAATGCTTTGACTGTAACTTTCCCAGTTTTTGGTGATTTCATAAAACTCAATTTTATAACTTGTCATGAGCATTTCTTTGTTATAAAGTGGTGTGCTACGTTCGTACCAAAAAGGCGAAATAGCCGCTACCGACGAGTGCATCAAATCTTCGTTTTTACTCAAAATAGCTTGGTTAAACGAGCGGTCAATGATGCGGCTCACTCGTTGGCGAATACCGTTGGCATTTTCTTCGTTGAAATTCTTTAAATTTGCAGAATTACTTACTAAAATCTTAAATAATTCATCTTCAGAAGTCTTATTAGTTTGATAAAGATATTCGCACAAGAGTAGCATATTTTGTTCGGAACCTAAACTTTTCTTGTCCAATCCAAAAGCATAGCCTCTGATGGCTTTATCCAATTCTTTAATACTTTTTTCACGCTCTTTATTGCTTCCTGTGTGAGCAACTTGCAAGCGTCGGAGTGAGTACAGATAAAACATTTCGGGGCTTTGTTCGCCTTTATTAAAAGTTTTGTCAAGGTGTTCCAACGATAAAAAGTTTTCGTTTACCTTAATAGCACGATTGGCATCGGCCAATAATTCTTTGGAGTTCGATGCAAAATGCGATTTATAGATAAGTTCGCCATCGGCAGTAAAGAAAAAATACGCCGATGAAGCTCCGTAATATTTAAAATCACTATTGGCCGATTTATCTCTGAGCGACTCAGAATTAATTTTTAAACTCACAAAGTTTTCAGTAAAAAAAACACCAACTTCCGAAGTTGGAAATACGTTTTGATTCATCCAACGGCTATTTCCACCGTAGTTTTCGTACGATATAAAAACTAATTTGCCCTGTTGTTTGGCAAGTTTTTTAGCATTTTCAAAGGTTCCTCTAATAAAATCTATTCCTCGCTCACCTTGAGCAAAAACTTGTGTCGTAAGGCACAGGAATGCCACTAAGATTAACTTTTTTATGGCGTCTGATGGAATTAGGATGTTATGGGTTTTGATGTAAAGATTCATAAATGTCACCGCTTAATCATTTTCTAAAATATGCTTTTCCAAAAAGTATGCCACAATACCCCATGCAGAGAATTTAATTTGATTTAAAATAAAAGTATAAGTGAATCGTAGAAAGGTTCAATTATGCGTACTGTTAGAAATGCTTTTGAAGAAATATAAGCATAAAAAAATCCCTTTCTGCAATGAGCAAAAAGGGAAAGACTATGAACTGATAATCAGTGGGTGGAACGTCGCCCGTAAAATAACTAATATTCCAAGTTATCCTTCGGCCGCCACAATCTGAAAACGACGAACCGCTGCCAGTGTAATACCCACAATTATCATGAAGAAACCTATCCAAAGGAGGTTAATATGCGGTTTTTCGGTGGCTTTTAGCACGAGGAACTCTCGCTGGCCTCGACTCACGGTAAAGGCAAATTTGCCCGAAACTGGGTCGATTTTAGATAGTTGTAAGCGAAGTCCCATTTCGTTGTTTACTTCGGGTTTGCTCCAAACTTCACGGTTACGAATCGCAAAAACTGGACGCATCGTAACTGCTACGTTTCTATCCAAAACCTTTACCGTTGCACGAGCCGCTGCATCGCCTTCGGCCAATTGTATACCATCTACTTCTCTAATTCCTTCTACGTTTTCAAGAATCGCTACGTAATCATTGATAAAGAAAGTATCACCAACGGCTACCGCAAATTCTTCGGGGCGACCCCAATCACGCTCATCTTCGGCCACTGGTGGGCCAGAAACAAACGCATAGATGTCTTTGTTCCAAAATTTCTTAATATCGGGTGAAAGCACCGTTCCCATTTTTTCGTTGTCTTGCACACGAGGGTAAAGGTTAAATTTCTTGCCGTCTTTGTCCGAATATTCAATTTGGAAATACGTATTTTCGGCTTCATATTCGAGTGTATCGCCACGTTTGAAATACGTTTTATCGCCATCAACTACATCTGCACGGGCAATTCCTTTATAATTACTACCTGGAACTGGCCAAACATATTTCTTCTCGATATAACCTGGTGCATTTCTTACATCAACAAACTGACCTTTGTAAGTAAATGAAAACTCACTCAGTTCAGTTGGGCGATTGAGCCACAACAACGCATTCTCTTTATTATCGCTTTCGTTGGTAAAGATTTTTGCTCCCGAAAAATTCAAAGAAACCACTTTTGAGTAGCCCGACGAAAACATGATTCCAATAAGCATTACGGCCAAACCAATGTGTGTGATGGCACCGCCCGCAACTTTAAATTTACCTTTCAGAATATCTAATAAAATACTGCCATTGGCCACAATGCTAAACATGGCTGATGTTAGTAAAATAATATATTTCCAGTTATTTACTTTTCCAAAAGTGATAATTAAAGCCGAAACTAAAAGGCTGATTACAAGCGGGTTAATCAATTTATTGAGGCTGTCTTTCTGCACACGTTTCCACCAGAAAAACTGTGCAACGCCCGTAAGTGCGGTAATCAATACGAAGAACCACATCTGAAACTGTGTGAAGTGTTCGACTTGATTAGTGGGTAAAGCCATGTTGAGTTTTGCTCCAAAAATTTCGCCTACTTTATTATAAACAGGAATCGAAGTTGTAACAATTACTTGAAAACTCGCCAAGCAAAGCATCAAAACGCCCGAAAATACCCAAAATTCACGAGAAAAAGTCGAGATTTCGGCTTCATCTTGTGGTAAATGTTTCCAACGAATTGTAGAAAGTACAACCGAAACAACGATGAAAGTTAACAAATAAATCAATAATTGCCCCGAAAGTCCTAAATCAGTAAATGAGTGAACCGAGGCATTGCCAAGAATACCACTACGAGCCAAAAACGTTGAGTAAACAATCAATATAAATTGAGCAATAACCAAAATAATGGTGTATTTCAGAGCTGTACTATTCTTACGAGCCATAAGCATGGTGTGGAAACTTCCTACCAAAACTAACCACGGCACATAAACGGCATTTTCAACGGGGTCCCAGTTCCAATAACCGCCAAAATTTAGTGTTTCGTAGGCCCAAATTCCACCCATCATGATTCCTGTTCCTAATACAACCGATGCTGTCAGAGTCCACGGTAATGCAGGTTTTATCCATTCGGTGTATTGTTTTTTCCAAAGTCCAGCCATACAAAAGGCAAATGGAACGAGGGTCATCGCAAAACCCAAAAATAGGGTAGGAGGGTGAATCACCATCCAATAGTTTTGGAGCAAAGGATTCAAACCATTGCCATCTTTTGGTACAAAATCAGGGTTGGTTTTCCAAATCGGAATATTCGGCATTGATTCTTTCAGAGTCAAAAACGGCGAACTTCCAATCTTAAAATCTCCCCAAAGTACCACACCCAAAATCATTGAAGCCAAGAAGACTTGCACCAAGGCAAAAATTGTCATGGTTGGAGCTTCAATACTGGCATTGCGAGTTTTACGAAGTGTAGTATTGATTAATAAAACACCTAAAACAACATTCCAGAACATCCACAGCAAGAAACTACCTTCCTGGTCTTGCCAAAAACACGAAATAGCATAGCCAAAAGGTAAACTCCACGAAGAGTTGTCCCAAGCGTAATGATATTCAAAATAATGATTAAAAATAATACTCAATAAAGAAGCACAAATAGTAAAAATGGCCAACGTATGCACATAAAATGCTCCACGAGCAAATTTGAGCCATTGGTCAGTTACTTGTTTGCTACTTAAAACTTGCGGACGAGTAGCTTGCCAATAAGCATAAGTCGAGACAAGGGCAGCTACAAAAGAGATAATCACGGAAATATGTCCGATATTTCCAACGTATGGTCTTAACATGATAAATGTCGTAATCGGGTATAGAATCAAAACGATTTTACACCAAAATTAATTATGTTTAGTTTGTATTGAAGATAGCAAACATCTAAGAACTTAGAAGTTCCCACTGCGGCCTATCGACTGTAAACCGTGGACTAAAAAAATATTAACCTAACCAAGTTGACCAAGGAATACGGCTAAGAATTAAAACCAATGCCAAACCAAAGAAAATGGCAGTTTGCTTAAATTTACGACCATTACCAACGGCACGTTTTACACGAGCATTGCCGATTGTCACTAAAGCCACAGCTATAATATTTGTAGTAGGGTGTTCGATATAAGCTTTTCTTAAAATGCTATCTTTCATTGTTAGTTTCATGTCAGCAAATGCTGCTTGAGCTCCTGGTGAAACAAATAGTAAAATTAAGCCCAATAAAAACATTGTATGTGTTGTTATCAAAGCAAATTTATTGATTTTGAGGTGCGAACCTTCAAAGCTTTTTTCGCTTGTCGAGCCAATAATTCCGTTGATAGTAGCTGCTGCCAATAATGCCAATGCTGCAAAGGCCAAATATGAGTGAATTGGTTGGATGATTGAGTACATATTTATAAGTTTTGTAAGTAAGATTATTAAAATTTTGTGCGAAGTTACGTTATAAACGCTGAATAACATAACTTCGCAGATACAGGTTTTGTTATACCTGTGGGGCGAACTTTCAGTTCACCTAAATATCAAGAACAATCAAATGAAGTTTCTGAAATACTTTCTTTATACAGTAATTACTTTATCCTTGCTATTCGCATGGTTTTTTCCGCAGTTTATGCGTTGCTTCTTCGTAGAATATGATACGTTTCAAGAGATAAAACCCAATATTTTTGTTGAACAAAACACCACTAAAAAACAACAGGATTTGTTAGTAAAATATGTAGAAAGTGCCGAAAAACGTTTAAAGACTTTTTGGGGAAGTAAGAACGGAAAAGCAAAAATTATTTTCTGTAAAAATGCCGAAACCTACCAAAAATACGCCAAAACCACTGAAGGTGCGGGTTTTAGTATCGGAACACCCCTTGGTTCGTGGATAATCTTGAATCAAGATGGCTTAAACATAGATGTGATTGCCCACGAAATGTGTCACGATGAACTCATGACCAAACTGGGCTGGTGGAAAACCAAACAAGAAATTCCGACGTGGTTTGATGAAGGCTTGGCTCTAATGCTTGATTATCGTTTTGTAAGTAGCCAAGATTCTATCCAACGCTACATTGACTACCGAACCGAACTGAGCTATTTAAGCCCAATTCCGATTCCGCTTAGCGAACTAAATACTCAAAAAGACTTTTTTGGGCAGGGCGAACTTTTTACTAAAATTGCCTACTTTACTTCGGCTGTTGAAGTTTCCCGCAGAATTTCTCTGAAAGGCAAAAAAGAAATTTTCAGCATCATCAACAAAACCGAAAAAGACGGAAAGTTTGAGTTTTGATTAGGGTAATGCAAAAGCCAAATATTTATCACCTGATGGTGTTTTTAATTTACCACCACCACAGGCAATAACCACATATTGCTTCCCTCCAACGACATAAACACTTGGCGAAGCATAGCCCGCCGCTGGTAGTGTTACTTGCCAGAGTATCTTCCCTGTTTTTCGGTCAATGGCTCTAAATTGATGGTCTTTTGTGGCTGCAATAAAAAGGATACCTCCCGCCGTAACGGCTGGCCCTCCGTAGTTATCAGTACCAGTTACAGGAATTCCCTTTGCTGTGAGTTCTGGATATTCTCCCAGTGGAATTTGCCAAATACGCTTCCCGTTATTCATATTGATAGCTGTGAGTGTTCCCCAAGGTGGGGTGCTTACAGGATAACCGTTACTATCATACCAGCGATTATAACCCGTAATTTTATATGGACTTTCCGAAAGATTAGACTTATTGACTGTTTTTATGTAGGCCTCTTTGCCAAATAAAAACTGAATAATTGCTTTGCTTTCTTCGGCTTTGATATGGGTCAGGGCTGGCATACGCCCACGGCCTTTTGATATGAGTTGTAGAATAGCCGTTTCATTATATTTTGTTTCAATGTTTTGGAGTGACGGAAATGTTCCATCTTCGTTTCCCTCACGATTAACTCCATGACAAGTCATACAATGGGTTTGATAGAGCTTTTTACCCGAAGAATTGGATGGGCTATTATTAATTGGAGTTACATCGACCAACGCACTATACACCGGGTTTTCTTTGGCAGGAACATACATAATACTATTTTCATCAACCGCTGCACCACCCCATTGAGCTCCGCCATCGGTTCCAGGAAAGAAAACCGTTCGATTTTTGCCTAATGGAATAAAAGCCTGACCAGTAGAGGCTTCCTTCATTTGTTCAACTATTTGTTCTCTGTTCGATGCAAACGAGTTTATATCGTTAATAGTAAAGCTTTGTCGAGTAAATGGCTCGGGCAAAACTGGAAACGGCTGTGTAGGTGATGTCTGCTCTCCCTTAATAGTAGAAGCCATAACCGCCCGTTCTTCAATTGGAAAAATAGGTTTACCACTTACTCGGTCAAAGACAAAAGTGAACCCTTGCTTACTCAATACCGACACAACATCAATTTTTTTTCCATGTTGAGTTATGGTAAATAAGTTTGGTGGAGCAGGAATATCTCTATCCCAAATGTCGTGGTGTACTGTCTGAAAATGCCATAGTCTTTTACCTGTATTGGCATCTAAAGCCAATAAACAATTAGCAAAAAGATTGTCTCCTTTTCGATTGCCCCCATAAAAATCAAATGCTGCTGAGCCAGTTGGAGCATATACAATCCCTCGTTTTTGGTCGATAGCCATTCCCATCCAATTATTCGCTCCGCCTACATTTTTATAATTATCTTTCTCCCATGTCTTGTACCCAAACTCATTAGGGTGAGGAATCGTATGAAATGTCCAAAGTTTTTTCCCTGTTCGTGCATCAAAAGCCCTAATATCACCAAGCAAAGCTGTGGCACTTTCCGATACTCTCATACCTACAATCAACGTATTTTTATAGATTGCAGGCGGTGTGTTTAAAACTACGTATTCATCGGCACCTGGGCGTTTAATTCCATCAATTAGATGAATTTTTCCCTTCGTACCAAACGATACAATCGGCTGCCCATTTTTGGCATTCAAGGCGAATAGAAAAGCTCCGTAACCAAAAAATATTCTTTCATCACGCCCGTCTGTCCAATAACTTACACCTCGGCTGGTCATACTGAAAGTATTATCTTTCAGCTCGGTTTTCCATATTTCTTTACCCGATGCAGCATCTATGGCAAATGCTTGTGAGCCAGCCGAAACACCATAAAGAATACCTTTAATAATTAATGGATTACATTGGATTTGAGTAGTGTTTTTTAGGGTATCGGCTCCTCCCGAACTGTAAACCCAAGCCAATTTCAAGGATGAAACGTTCTCTCGTGTAATTTGTGTGAGTGCTGAATAATGATTGCAATCGTTGCCACCATTGTAACTTGGCCAATCGTTTATACCAATATTTTCTGTATTGGAAAAAAGAAAAAATGATACAAAAAAAACTACTAAAACACTAATAGTAGTCAAGTATCGTTTTCTGAATGACTTTTGCATTGTCGAAGAATAACGTGACATTTTCTGAAAAATAATACCAATATTACGAACTTTGAATAGCTAAAACAAATGTATGAATATATTCAAAATAAAAGTTTATAAGAATTGTAAATAATTGAATATGAGTTATTTATGTGTTAATATGTCTTTTTAAAATGTAGGATTGGCATAGAAAAATATTATTTTACAAAAAACTTGACGAACTTTACGAGTTCAAAATACAAAGATTCTAATTTCAATGAATATTCTAATACTTGGTTCGGGCGGACGTGAGCATACTTTTGCTTGGAAAATTGCACAATCAAAAAACTGTACAAATCTTTTTGTTGCTCCAGGAAATGCTGGAACAGCACAAATCGCTACCAATCTGCCAATTGGTGTAAACGATTTTGAAGCCATTGGTAATGCCGTGAAAGAGCACAAAATCGAAATGGTAATCGTAGGCCCCGAAGAGCCATTGGTGCGTGGTGTGGTTGATTATTTTAGAAAAGATAAAGCTCTTAAAAAAATAAAAATCGTTGGCCCTGATGCTTCAGGAGCAAGACTTGAAGGAAGTAAAGATTTCTCAAAAGCCTTTATGCAGAAATACAACATTCCTGCTGGAGCCTCAAAAACTTTCACGAAAGACACACTTGTGGAAGGTTTGGCTTATCTCGAAACTCAATCTTTGCCAATCGTTTTGAAAGCCGATGGTTTGGCGGCAGGAAAAGGTGTAATCATTGCAGAATCAATGGCCGATGCCAAAACGACACTTCATGAAATGCTCGCCGAGGCCAAATTTGGTGATGCCAGTAGCAAAGTACTTATCGAACAGTATTTATCGGGAATTGAACTTTCGGTTTTTGTATTGACTGATGGTAAAAACTACAAGATTTTACCCGAAGCCAAAGATTATAAGCGAATTGGCGTAAATGATAAAGGCCTAAATACAGGTGGAATGGGGGCGGTGTCGCCAGTGCCTTTTGCTGATGCCGACTTTTTGGCCAAAGTTGATGAACGAATCGTGAAACCTACACTTGAAGGCCTACAAGCCGAAGGCATCAAATATGTAGGATTTATTTTCGTTGGATTGATGAACGTTGATGGTGAACCTTACGTAATTGAGTACAATGCTCGCATGGGAGACCCCGAAACTGAGGTAGTTTTACCAAGAATCAAGACTGATATGGTAAAATTAATGAAGGCAACGGCTGATGGGAAACTCGATAAAATCAAACTTTCGGTGAACCCAAAAGTGGCTATCGCAACGGTTTCGGTGGCAAAGGGTTATCCCGAAGATTATCGCAAAGGCGATGTAATGACGATTCCAGAAGCTGAAAAAGATACGATTATTTTCCATGCTGGCACAAAAATCGCTACGGATGGTTCAGTACAAACCAACGGTGGTCGAGTAATCGTAACGACAGGAATGGCCCGTACGCTAAATTCTGCACGTAAAAAGTCGAAAAAAAAAAAAAAAAAGATTATATTTGACGGAAAATATTTCCGAAACGATATCGGGAAAGATTTATTAAAGTATCTCGAATCGTAAGATGGGTGTGAAACTTGTCAGGATAAGTGACTAATATTTTATCCGAAACATGAAAAAATCTAATCTCATTTGGGGTAAAAATAGTAGCGTTTTTCGCTATGGTAGAATAATTTCATACTCACGGTCATTGATAGTATTGAAATTTTATAGATGACTGATGTTTCATACCTATGGCATGAAAAACCTGTTATTCTGTATTTTACCAATATTTAATGCCTAACGGAATATTGATACAGATTTGTTATTTCATCAAAAATAACAAATAGTCATTAGGCTTAAAGCCTAAGTTTTCATTAAACCCATTCGTGGGTTGAACTATATATATACATACAAAAATGGGCTGTGGACAATGTTCATCGGGAGGTTGTGGAGCAGTTAAAGCAATAGGCCAAACCGAAAAATCGAATCATAAAACCGTAGCAGGATGCTCTTCTGGGGGCTGCTCGACGGGTGGATGCAATAAAATGAACGCTTACGACTGGTTGTCTAATATGGACGTACCACGCTCGATGCGTTATGATGTAGTAGAAGTGAAATTTAAGGGCGGACGAAAAGAATATTTTCGTAATACCAATAGTCTTGACCTCTACACGGGCGATTTCGTGGTTTGCGAAATGGCTTCGGGCTACCATATTGGTAGTGTTTCGTTGCAAGGCGAATTAGTTCGTCTGCAAATGATTAAGAAAGGTCTCAAAGACAACGACGAACTCCGAAAAATTCTCCGAGTAAGCACCGAGCGTGACCTCGAAAAACACCAGCAAGCCATTGCACGTGATATGCCTACGATGTATCGAGTGCGTGAGATTGCCAAAGAATTAAAGCTACAAATGAAGATGTCGGACGTAGAGTTTCAGTCCGATAACACCAAAGCTACGTTCTATTATTCAGCCGACGACCGTGTTGATTTTCGTGAAATGATTAAACTTTTGGCTTCTGAATTCAAAATCAGAGTCGAAATGAAGCAAATCAGTTTGCGTCAAGAAGCTGCTCGTGTGGGTGGTATTGGTTCGTGTGGTCGTGAATTATGTTGCTCGACGTGGCTCACCGATTTTCGTGCTATTCCCACTTCGGCGGCTCGTTATCAGAATCTTTCGCTCAATCCTGCCAAACTTTCGGGTCAGTGCGGGCGTTTGAAATGCTGTTTAAATTACGAATTAGAGACATATCTTGATGCATTAAGCGATATACCAACCGTAGAAAAACCACTCAAAACCGAAAAAGGAATTGCCGTTTTACAAAAAACCGACATCTTCCGTCGTATTATGTGGTTTAGCTACAACAACGATATCAACTGGCATTCATTACCGATTCATCAAGTGGTAGAAATCATGAAGATGAATGAAAAAGGGATTTTGCCAAATTCGTTGGAAGATTTGAATCTAATTGACTCGGTAGTGGTTGATAAAAATGCTCCAAGAAACTCAGATTTAGACCGTCTGGACAAAAAATATACGGATAAAGGCAAGAAACCTCAGCATAATTCGGGTAATAAAAATCAACAAAATCGCTCGAATCAGCCGCAGCAAAATCGAGGAAATAATAGTCCAGAAGCGGCTAAGCAAGAAGCCAATGCCTCTAAAAATAATAACCAACCTCAAAATAAGGGAGGAAATCAACAGGGTGGCTCTCCGCAGAAGCAAGGTAATAATCAGCAAAAAAATAACCAACAAGGGGCAAATAATCAGAATCGTAACAACACGGTTCAACCAAATAACTCACAACAGGGTGGCCCGCAACAGGGTGGTTCACCACAAGGCGGACCAAAGCTACAACAAGGTGGCTCTCCGCAAAATCAAGGAAAAAACCAAGCAAATCCAAATAAACAAGGCGGAAATCCGAATCAGCAAGGTGGGCAGCCGAATAACCAGCAAAAACACGGCAATCAGCAGCAAAAGCCACAACAGCAAGGCGGACAAAACCCTAATAAACAAGGCAACCAGCCAAATAAATCGCAGGGCGGCTCTCCGCAGGGCGGCTCTCCGCAGGGTGTAAATGGAAACTCGCAAGGAGGAAAACAACCAAATAATCCTCAGGCTTCACCGCAAGGAGGAAAATCAAATCCGCAGCAGAATCAAAATCGTCCGAATAGCCAAGGAGGAAACCAAGGGAAACCGCATCACCCTCAGCATAAAAAAGGCGGTGGGCCAAACAGTAACTCTCAGAATAAACAAGGTGGCGAAAAACCAACCCCGCCCAATAAGCCCAATACTGAGCAACAATAATTAAATAAAAAACGGACGTGATAAACATAAAATGGGTATCACGTCCGTTTCAAGATAGGAACAGTCTAAAAATTAGATAGATGAATAAGAAGCAAAAATTGGTGAAGTTCTTTAAAAAATCATTGACTATTAGCTCCATGCTCGTGCTTTCGGTGTGGGTGTTATCGTGCGATAGTAATGCCATTTTTAAATCTTACGAAGATTTGAAAGATACCAATTGGTACGTAAAAAATATTCCTTCGTTTACGTTTGAAGTGAAAGACGAAACGGTGCCTTACGATATTTATCTCTTGATTCGTAATGCTTCGCAGTATCCTTATAATAACCTTTACGTGACTCGCTACATCTACGGGCCAGATGGCAAACAAATCAGTAATCGCCTCGAAGAAGTAACGCTTTTCAATCCCAAAACAGGTAAGCCATTGGGCGAAGGATTGGGCGATATCTGGGACCATAAAGTGCTTTCAACTCGTAATTATATGTTTCCGAAAAAAGGAAAATATACTATTAAATTGAAGCAATACATGCGTCAAGACCCACTCCCTTATGTGATGTCGGTTGGTGTAAGTGTTGAAAAGCCTTTGCCACCAAAACAATAAGCTATTATTTGAAGTTTGAAGTTTAAACTTGAGTTATGAGTTTTAAATTAAATAACTCAGCATATTACAGGGAATCCTGTTAAAACTAAGAACTTAATGAACTTTTTACCTCTATTTCCGCTAAATTTAGTGGTCTTTCCGCACGAAGACCTGAATCTCCATATATTTGAGCCTCGTTATCGTCAATTAATTAACGAGTGCTTCGATGAAAAAAAAACTTTTGGAATTCCTTCTTTTGTGAATAACAAATTACTCGGCTACGGCACAGAAGTAGAAGTAAAACAACTCTCGAAACGCTACGGAGACGGCCGAATGGATATTAAAACTAAAGGTTTACGCATTTTCAGAATTGTTGATTTTCAGAATCCTGCCAAAGATAAATTATACGCAGGTGGAGAAGTGGTTTTTATAGAAAATGAAGATTTGAGCGAATTAGTGAATCCATATTTGCTAAGTTTAGTCGAAAAACTGTACCGACTTTTGAAAGTAAAAGTTGACTACGAAAAGCCAGAATATATGCCTTTTAGCTACCGAATTGCTCATAAAATTGGTGTTTCTATGCAAGAAGAATACGAGATTCTGACAACTTACAGTGAAAAAGTCAGACAAGAAATTTTGATTGACCACCTCGAAAGAATTATTCCAGTTGTGACCGAAGTCGAGCGAACTAAAGAGCGTATTGCTATGAATGGTCATTTTAAAGAACTCGACCCTTTGAATTTTTAGGAAAATGATTGCCGTACTCGTATTATTTGGAATTTTGTTTCTGTATTTTTTTACAGGCATTTTTTCATTACATCGAGATTCTCTTGACTTGCACGGAGAAAATTCTATGTTGAAAATTCCTCGAACTTATCGTGCTAAGTTTTTTTCATTGGCAGATATCCTTATCTATGCTTTGATTTTTTTAGCAACTGCAATTTTTTCGATTAGTTTCAGTATTAAAAATGATTCAATTGCTCAGTTTTTGGTCGCTTTCGTAGCTATTGCTTCTTTGCTTATACCATATTTATATTTCCGAATGAAATATAAATATTGGCAGCAAAATGGTCGAAAAGATTATACTTTCGACCCAGTTTCTAAAAAAATAACAATCTCTGGTGAACTTACCGATACTTTTTCGTTGGATGATATTCAAATAATTGAATATTACGTTGCTACCGATAAACTCACACAAGGCTACTTCAAGCTAATTTTTAAAGACGCTCGTCCGTCCGTTTGTCTTACTCCTCTTTTACCTTGTTATCCACTTTTGCCCAATTTCTTTGTGGGTGTAGAAAAACAGCTAATCAATCAAAGAATTTTTGGAATAGGTTGATTATATTTACTGCTTTCTAAGGCATTCATCAACCCTAATTCATCAAAAATGAGAAAAATATCTCTCCTAATTGTTATTCAATTTATTGTTCAAATCGCTTTCGGTCAAGTTCTTACGGTCGAAAAAATCATGCAAGACCAATCGAAATGGATTGGTACTTCACCGAGTAATATTTTTTGGTCGGAAGATGGAAAAACGCTTTATTTTTCGTGGAATCCCGATAAAAATAAAGGCGATTCGCTTTATAAATTTGTATTGCCCGACCGAACGCCCGTAAAAGTTACTCCTAAAGAACGCCGAGCCTTACCTGCTCAGTCGGGGACTTATAGCCCAAGTCGCTCAATGAAAGTGTACGAAAAGCAAGGTGAACTATATTTGCTTTATACCAAAACCTTGAAAATCAAGCAACTAACCAATACTATTGAGCGTGAATCAAACCCGTATTTTAGTGGCGATGAAACTAAGATTATTTTTGGAAGAAGTAATAATTTATACAGTTTGAGCTTAGAAGATGGTTCGGTCTCGCAATTGTCTAATTTCTTGACTGGTAGCAAACGAGCTGAAGCAAAACCTGCCAATGATGAAGAAAAATGGTTAAAAGCTGACCAATTGGCTATGTTTGAGGTTTTGAAAGAACGCAAAGAAAAGAAAGATGAAGCTGATAAACTGGCTAAACTTGACCAAGCCAAACGCCCGAAAGAGATTTACACCGAAGATAAAACGCTGGAACAACCACAAATCAGCCCAGATTTACGATACATCACTTATCGACTTTCGGTGCAGCCGAAAAACGCTAAAACTACGATTGTACCAAGCTACGTAACCGAGTCGGGTTTTACGGAAGATATTGCCGCTCGTACAAAAGTTGGTTCGCCTTTGGCTACTTATGAGAATTTTGTTTATGATATTAAAAAGGATACTGTCTATCAGATAGTTACGAAGGATATTCCAGGAATTATGGACCAACCAGAGTTCTTGAAAGATTATGCCAAGAAAGATACAACTAAGAAGAAAGCAACAGCTCGTAAAGTAATCGTTTTAGGCCCGATTTGGTCGCCTGATGGCTCGTATGCGGTCGTAAATATTCGTTCGGTTGATAACAAAGACCGCTGGATTATGCAACTCGACCCAGCAACTGGAAAACTAAAATTACTCGACCGCCAACACGACGAAGCATGGGTTGGTGGCCCAGGAATCGGTTTTAATTTCGGTGGCGGAGGTTTAGGTTGGGTAGATTCGCAAACGCTTTATTTTCAGTCAGAAGCTGATGGATATTCTCATCTCTACACAATGAATTTAGTAACAGGCGAAAAAAAGCAACTTACGAAAGGCAAATTTGAGGTTCAGCAAGCTCAACTTTCAAGAGATAAAAAATCGTTTTACTTGACTACCAATGAAGTTCACCCAGGAGAGCAGCATTTTTATAAAATGTCAGTCGAAGGTGGCGAAAGAGTAAAATTGACAAGCATGGTTGGTGCAAACGATGTAACGCTTTCGCCTGATGAATCAACGTTGGCGATTCGTTATTCATACATCAATAAGCCGTGGGAGTTGTTTTTGCAAGAAAATAAACTAAATGCCAAAGCCGAGCAGTTGACCAATTCATTGACCGATGAATTTAAAGCTTACGCTTGGAAAGATGCCAAATTGATTTCATTTACAGCTCGTGATGGTGTAGAAGTTTTTGCCCGAATCTATGAACCAACTACCAAATTAAAGAACAAAAAAGCGGTCATATTCGTACACGGAGCGGGATATTTACAAAATGCTCATAAATGGTGGAGCCAATATTCGAGAGAGTATATGTTCCATAATTTATTGGTTGATAAAGGCTATACAGTGTTGGATATTGATTACCGTGCGAGTGCGGGTTACGGCCGTGACCACCGTACAGGAATCTATCGTTTTATGGGTGGTAAGGATTTGGAAGATAACGTTGATGGAGCTAAACTGTTGGTTGCAAAGTATGGTATTGACCCTAAAAAAATAGGTATTTATGGTGGTTCGTATGGCGGTTTTATTACTTTGATGGCCATGTTTACAACGCCTGATGTTTTTTCGGCAGGTGCGGCACTTCGCCCCGTGACCGACTGGGCAGCTTATAATCATGGCTATACGGCTAATATTTTGAACGAACCACAGACCGATAGTTTGGCTTACCGCAAAAGTTCGCCAATTTACCACGCAGCGGGTTTGAAAGGACATTTATTGATTTGTCATGGCATGGTTGACGTCAATGTGCATATTCAAGATTCGTATCGCTTAGTGCAACGCCTCATTGAATTGAAAAAAGAAAATTGGGAAATGGCCAGCTACCCGATGGAAGACCATGGTTTCGTTGAGCCAACTTCATGGATGGATGAATATAAACGTATCTTGAAGTTATTTGAGGAAAAGTTGAAGTGATTTTTACATAAAAATGTGACACACCTTATTATCAGCGATAAACAGGTGTGCCACATTTTTGCTTATCCGTGCCACGCACAGCGAGCCACGGAAACTACGTTTTTATTTCAGAATCGGCTCTAAATCAGCACGATTATCTGATAACCATTGTGTAATATCTTTTACGATTTCTTCTACACCGATTTCTGGTTTCCAACCTGTTAGGGCAGTTACTTTCGAGTTATCGGTTACGTACAAACGAATATCCGCAGGGCGGTTTTCCTTGATTTTCGTAATCGGAATTGTTTTGCCAGTTATTCGTTGGCAAATTTCGGTCAATTCTTGTAACGAAACACTTACATCAACCCCTCCACCAGCGTTTAGAATTTCGCCATTTACTTTCTCGAAGTTATGTATTTGCCAATCAACTAAGCGACAAAGGTCGGCTACGTGCAGAATATCACGGGTTTGTTTGCCTTCGCCACCATAACCAATATAAGAGAGTTTTTGCTCAAAGAAGTGTTTTGCAATCCAAAGCACCATTACACCCTGGTCAACTTTTCCCATTTGCCACGGGCCAGTAAGTACACCACAACGATTGATAACAGTCGGAAGTTTATAAAATTCGTTGTATTCTTGAATGATTAATTCAGAAGCCAATTTAGTTGTACCATAAAGCGAGCGAACGCCATCGAGCGGAAAATCTTCGGCAATTCCTTTGGATGAAACTCCTTTAACTGGTTGATTATCAGTCAATACGAAACGAGTTTCTTTTTCTTCAAAATCGAGAGTTTCGATGGTTTTGATTGGATAAACTCGGCTTGTAGAAAGAAAAACGAACTTAGCGTTACATTTTACAGCATAATTTAAGCAATTAACAGTTCCGAAAAGATTGGTGTTAATCAGATAATCGGGCGTTCCGCCATTGATTCCTGCCAAAACAGAAGGTTCTGCCGAAGCCTCAATTACGGTGTCAACAATGGGAAGAGCATCGAAATCTTCTTTACTACGAATATCGCCATGTACAAATGTGATTCCTGCTTTACCCAAGCGAGCAACGTTTAATTCTGAACCTTTACGACGAAGATTATCTAAGCAATAAATTTCGTAAGATGGGTAATTTGCTTTGAGTGTAAGTGCTAAAGCCGAACCCACAAATCCCGCTCCGCCTGTAATGAGTATTTTCATAAACTATTGATTTTCCTTGAAGGATATTTTTTACTTTTTTAATTTCAATCAATGCCCAGTATTAGAGGTTCCATTCACCGTCCACGGGATACGCTTGAGGTTGATATTTTCGGTTGGACGAATAACTAATGGTACTTTTTCGACTTTTACTGCACTGCTATCAAGACCAAACCATTTATCTTCCGAAGGTGTGAAAGCTTTGATAAAGAAATAGGCTTTCATAATGAGATTCTCGAAAAACGAAAGCTGGTTATCGTACGACAAGAATTTTTCGAGAACAACAAATCTAAAATCTCCGATTACATTATGTCGGTTTAATGATTCATAACGACTACGAATATCAACTTCACCATTTTTTACCATATCTTCAAGTACTCTTCTGAAATATAAGTTAATCTTATTTGGTACTCGAAATCCTAAGCGGAAATTTACTTTATACACATCGTCATCGGCTACGGTCATTACCTTATACTCCATTGTGTAAGGGTCATCGACGGTATCTATATGTACAAACCAATAGACATCGGCACGTTTGGGGCGTTTTTGAAAAATAGAGTAAATAATCTTATTTTCAATCTCTGAAGCACGGCCTGCATTGCTCAAAAATACTAAGTGAGTGGCATATTTTGGAACGGTAATATCGGCACTAAGTTCTTTTAATGAGTCGGTATATTTGCTTAGTTTTTCGTATTCTGTTAACCTTGCTTTGATTTTTGAGGCACTCAGCCAAATATACATAATGCCAATCATTGCGAGTGCAATGAGCATCGAAACCCAACCTCCGTGCATGAATTTTTGTAGATTGGCAATCAAGAAACAACATTCTATGAAGAAGAAAAGGCAGAAATAAACAACCACCCACGCAAATCTTGATTTTTTTGCATAAAGATAATAGCTAAACAAAAAGGTATTCATAAGCATCGTCAGTACGATAGCTAAGCCATAAGCTGCCTCCATCGCCGTCGAAACCAGTACTTTATGTCCTTCTTTAATTGTCATTTCATCGGCTACTCGACTGAAATAAGTAATAACACCAATACAGCCTATGTAGAGCATTATATTTACACTCGGAATATAAATTTGTCCTTTTTGGTCAGAAGGGAAATTGATTTTGATTTTTGGCCAAAAGTTCAAGCGAATGGCTTCTGAAACGAGTGTAAAAACCCCTGTAAGCATGGCTTGACTGGCAATCACGGTAGCCATTGCGGCAATTATGATACCAATCGGCAAAAACCACTGAGGCATAATATCATAAAATGGATTGCGAGTACCCAGTTTTTGTCCGTTAAGATTCATTACATAAACACCTTGTCCGAAATAATTCAGAAGTAAGCAAACCTTTACAAGAATCCAACTGATACGAATATTTCCACGTCCAACGTGACCCATATCAGAGTAAAGAGCTTCGGCACCAGTTGTGCAAAGAAAAACCGAACCCAGCAAGAAGAATCCACCAGGGTGATGTGCTAATAATTGATAAGCATAATAAGGATTGAGTGCCTTAAAAACCGAAAAGTCTTGAAATACACTTATTGCTCCAAAAGTACCGAGCATCAAAAACCAAACAGTCATGATAGGCCCGAAAGCCTTTCCTACGGCATTTGTACCTAAGATTTGTACAAAAAATAGACCCGAAATAATGGTAATGACAATCGGTACAACTTGAATGTTGGGGTATAAAATCAATAAACCTTCGACGGCCGATGATACTGAAATAGGAGGAGTAATGATACTATCTGCAATCATGGTACTACCGCCAATAATGGCAGGAATCGTAAGCCAGCGAGCGTGTCGCCTAACGAGAGTGTATAAGGCAAAAATTCCACCTTCACCACGGTTATCGGCTCTTAAAATCAAGATTACATACTTGGCTGTTGTTTGTAGTGTAAGTGTCCAGAAAACACAGGATAATGCCCCAAAAATGATTTCTTCACTGATAACTTCGTTCCCTGCAATTGCTTTTAAAACGTAGAGTGGTGATGTCCCGATGTCTCCAAAAACTATTCCCAGTGCAATTAATAGTCCAGCAGCAGATATTTTGTCGAGATGGTGGTGATTATGCCCACTCCCATGCTCATTTCCCAGTTGACTCACTTCAATTTTTTGATTATTTGTAAAAAAAGTTTGCAAATATAGAGTTTCAGAAACAATTCAAAGAAATTTTAAATAAAAATGTTTTATTAAGTCACTTTCCTTCCCAAATTTGTGTGTTTATTTGCTGTGTATAAATAAGAACACTTCAAAAATTACAATTTACAACAAAACCAAATAATTGATAGTCAATCATGTACGAAAACATAATCTTAGAAATATCTGCTGGTGTTTCGACCATTACACTCAACCGCCCACAAGTATATAATGCACTCAGTACAGCTCTTATTAATGAAATAACGCAGGCTGTTGAAGTATCTTCTGCCGATTCGTCAGTCAGAGTAATCGTCATTACAGGAGGGGGTGATAAAGCTTTTTGCTCGGGTGCTGATTTAAAGGCTGGGATGGATGAAGGAATGGCATCATTGGGTGATTCGCTTCGCAAAAATTATAATCCGATGATTTGTGCCATCAGAAATACTGAAAAACCAGTTATTTGCCGAATGAATGGCATAGCAGCAGGGGCAGGTATGTCGTTGGCTTTGGCCTGTGATATGATTATTGCTAATAAAGATGCTTACATGAGTGAGCTTTTTGTAGGAATTGGCTTGATGCCAGATGCAGGTTCGATGTATTTTTTGCCTCGAATTGTGGGTATGCAAAAGGCATTTGAATTATGCAGTACTGGCCGCAAAATCTATATGGACGAAGCACTACATATAGGTTTAGTGACTAAAATAGTGCCTTATGAAGCACTCGACGAAGCTATAAACGAGCTGACAGAATATTATAAAAACGCTCCAACAAAGTCGATTGGATTGATGAAAAAAGTCTTGAATCAATCATTTAATAGTACTGTTGAAGAAATATTAGAACAAGAGGCCGAAAATCAAGATATTTTGGGTAAAACGCATGATTTCGCCGAAGGAGTGATGGCTTTTTTGCAAAAACGTAAACCAAGTTTTAAGGGAAAATAAGCTAAAAGCAACTTATCTTTTTAAACCTTCATCTGACAACTATATCTAACTGCAGATTTACAGTAACCACCTATTATATAGTATGAGTACAGCAATACGTCTTATTATTATATTTACACTCATAACTTTTGTTGCTAAAGCTCAAGTACCCAATGGCTTTGTTGACCAAGTGCATTCGGGTAATTGGCAAAATCCGACAGGACTTGTATTTGACTCAAACGGAAAAATGTATGTTTGGGAAAAAGATGGAAAAGTTTACGTAGTTGAAAATAATGTAAAAACCCTCTTTCTTGATATTTCGGAAGAGGTAGCTACGTATGGCGATTATGGTATTTTAGGTTTTGCGTTAGACCCTAATTTTATCAATAATGGCCATGTTTACTTATACTATGTTGTTGATAGACACTATTTACTAAATTTTGGAACAGAAGGCTATGACCCAAATACTTCGCTTGAAGGAGCAACCATTGCTCGTGTAACAAGATATACCACACCTACACCTGAAACGCCTACTACGGTTGATTATAGTTCGAGATTAGTACTTGTGGGAGAAACAAAATCAACAGGAATACCGATTACAGGTACAAATCATGCGGGTGGAGGAATGGCTTTTGGCAATGATGGCTCTTTGTTTATTGGTAGTGGAGATGGTGGACTTGGTGCTGATTATGATGGAGATGCACTGGCGGATGGAATCATTTCGGAAGCTGAAAACGTTGAAGACAGGGTTTATCGTTGCCAGATGCTAAACTCGCTTAACGGGAAAATTATTAGAATCAATGCTATGAATGGAGATGGATTTGCTGATAATCCGTTTTTTGAGGCAAATGCACCTCGTTCGGCAAAATCACGGGTATGGGCTTTGGGTTTTCGGAATCCTTTCAGACTTTCAGTTAGACCTAATTCTGGCCACCCAGGAACTTTATACATTGGTGAAGTTGGTTGGAATAATAGAGAAGAGTTAAATATAATAACAACTGGCGGACAAAATTTTGGCTGGCCGATTTATGAGGGTAACGGCAGACCCACACCTTGGGAAAATCCGTTGTATGTACCTACGAGCTATAAAAAACCAACCGTTGAATGGATTCACGAGGGTTCGCAAGAAGACCTTTCTGCCAGAGTAATAATCAATGGATTGACTCATACTATTGGTTCAGAGGAGTTTCCAGGTAATAATTTTACGGGAACTTGCTCAATCGGTGGAGTTTGGTACACGGGAACTGCTTTTCCCGAAGAATATCGAAATACCTATATTTTTGCTGACTTTACCCCAGGTTGGATTAAAAGTTTTTCATTCGATAATTCGCAAAATCCGACATCTTTCAGAGATTTAAACACTTTGGCTACTGGCGTTGTTTCTTTGGCTTATAACCCCGTTGAGCAGTCGATTTATTATGTAAAATTGGGTTTTAATGAAGGAGACCCTATGGAAGTTCGCAAGATTTCTTATGTTTCAGGAACTAATATTGCTCCTGTCGCAAGGTTTACATCAAGTACTAAAAATGGGGCTTCCCCTCTAAGTATTACCTTTGACGCAGTATCTTCGACGGATTATGAAAATACAAGTACACTTACTTATTCGTGGGATTTTGGTGACGGACACACTGGCAGTGGCATAAATCCATCGCATACATTCAATAATGGCTCATCAAATCCGCAGGCTTTTAAGGTTTTGCTTACAGTTACTGATGAAGGTGGGTTAACTGATACCACTTCAACGATTATTTCGCTTAATAATACGCCCCCAGTAATCAATTCAACAAGTGTTGATAATATTAATTTCTTTAACAATAATGGCTCTGATACTATTTATTTATCAGCACAAGCCTCTGATAATGAAGAAGCCAGTAGTCAACTTACTTATCATTGGACAGTGCGATTGCATCATGACGAACATTCACACCCTGCACTTGACGTAATAAGCCCTACTTCGCAAGTGAATCTGGAGGCAGTTCCGTGCGATGGGCACCTGTATTTTTTTAGAGTTACTTTAAGAGTAACAGACTCGTATGGCTTATCAGCAACTTTTTCCAAAGATATTTTTCCAAATTGTAATTCGGGCGATACAACTCCTCCAGATGAGCCACTCATCAAATCATATAATATTGGTAATAATAGTTTCAATTTATCATGGAATAGTGTAGCTGATAACGTTGGGGTTAGTTCGTATGAAGTATTTATAAATGGAGTACCAAAAGCACTTTTGAATGCTCAAACGCTTTCGTATGAATATTCTTCACCGTCAAGTATAATCAATCAAGCATTTGAATGCTATGTAAAAGCCATTGATTTGGCAGGTAATTCAACACCCAGCTCTAAACTTAATTTTGTGGCAAAGGCTAACGCTGGAGTAAGCACACAAGCATATATTTCAGACCTTATACCAGTATCAAGCATTAACGGTTTGGGCCCAATAGAAATAGATAAGAGTAATGGCGAAGGTGCCGTCGGAGATGGAAGAACCTTAACGCTCAATGGTGTAACTTTTGCAAAAGGGATTGGCACTCATGCGAGTTCAGAAATTATTTATAATCTAACGGCCAATCAGTACAGTATATTTAAAGCAAAAATTGGTATTGACGATGAAGTACCCGACGGAAACTGTGGAAGCGTGGTTTTTAAAGTTTATAAAGATAATGTGGAGGCTTATACAAGTCCGACCTTAATTCCATCATCGGCTACGATTGAGGTCAATATTGACATAAGTAACACGAGCCAGTTAAAATTAATTGTAGATAAAGCGGATGATAACAATTTCTGTGACCACGGAGATTGGGCTGATGCCAAACTTTTATCGTCGGGTGGCGATATTGAGCCTCCAACAACGCCAAGCAACGTAACTGCCGTAGCTCCGATTATGAATAATTATCAACTATTTTGGAATCCTTCTACCGATAATATAGACACTATTCCTACCTATGAGATAATCGTCAATGGTGTAGCGATTGATAGTACTACTAATCTCGATTATAGATTACCAGTCTTAGCTTCAGGTACATACATAGTAGCTGTGCAAGCCAAAGACCAAGCCAATAATAGGGCCGTGAGTAAGTCGTTGGCTATTACGTATACTCCTTGCGTTACGACGATGAACCTAACACCTTCGGATAATTACACGAGTACCAAGCTAACGCTAAAAGCGTCTGATTCGATTAATGCTACCAATGTAATCTCAGGAGCATCAAAGGTTAATTATCAAGCCAACAATAATATTGTGCTTTTGCCAGGGTTTGAGGTAAGTGCTGGAAGTGTATTTACAGGGCGTATTCAAGGATGTGATAATTAATTGTTTTTTTGTAAATTTGTGTATAAAATCAAAAATCATACACATTAAATGAGAAAACTTCTATCACTGCTGTCACTTTCAACTGTTTTATTGTTTACGCTAAATTCTTGTGAAGATGAAAATCTTATTACTGGGGCAAGTGGCAACACAGGAACTAATAATCCTTCAACTGGAACCAATACAGGTACAACGACCACAAAATGTTATGTAAAAGAAGTAGTTGAGGTAGAGGATGGGGATACTTATAATACCAAGTTGACCTATAACACCAATAATCAACTCACAACATCAAACCAAGATGGAAGATTATCGACCTTCGAATATGATGCCAATAACCGTGTCACGAAACTCATAATTGTTGATGGAGCAGCTGTCGAAACATTTACGTATTCTTATGACTCTAAAGGAAACGTGAGTAATATAAAATACGCATCAAAAAATACTCCCATAACATTTTTGGTGTCAGAGTTTAAACTTACCACAAACACAACTGGACAAGTAACACAGGTAACGGCCGTAACCGAGGATGGTAATCTTGATTTTTTGTTTGAATATGATAAAAATAATGTAAAGAAAGTATTAGTAAGTGATAATGGAATGAAAGAAACATTATTAGAGAATTTAACTTTTGATACTAAGATAGGAGCCTATACCAACACATCATTGGCAAAAGCAAATATCCCAGAAGTAATTATAGGTTTGTTTTTTGGCCAAAACCTCACTTATTACATGAATGCCAATAATATTCTGACTGATAAAGTCATAGGGGTATTTACAGGAGAACCAATCACAACAACTTATAAATATGAATACACAAAAGAAAATTTACCATCAAAAATGACCTACCTGCAAACCGATGGTATGGATAAATATGAAGGAAACAGTACATTTACGTATGATTGTAAGTAAAATATTTTACAACAAAAATGCCATTCAAAATTAGTTTTGAATGGCATTTTTGTTTATCCACGCACCAAACCCTTTTCTCGTAAAAAATTATTGGTCAATACCTCTTTTTCTGGATTTAAAACCACCTGTTTTAATACTTCACAGACAAAAAGTTCATGGTCGCCAGCATCAGTCGAGTGTAGAACTTTACATTGAATATAGCCAATGGCTTCAGTCAGAAATGGGCAACCTCTATTGTCTAACTCAAATTTTAGGTTTTTAAACTTATCGTTATCTTTTCCGCTACGCCGCCCCAGTTTAGTAATCAAATTAGTTTGACCTGTGTGTAATAGGTTGATATTTAATAGCTTAGATGCTCTTACGAGTTCGATGGTGTAATCAATTTTGTAAAGAGCGACGCAGACCGTTTTTCCCCCCATGGCCGTTTGCATTACCCACGTTGCAATATTGGCATTTGTGTTTCCATCATATACAGTTGTTATGGAGTGAATGTCGTAGTTTTTATATTTCAGTAAAGACCTTGGCATAGTTTAACGAGTATATTTTCACTATAATAACGGTTTTCATGGCGAATTGTTACTTGTAAAATAACGAGTATCTAAATGAAAATATACGTATTTTGATAAATTACACTTCTTTAAATTTGTATTTATCCAATAAAAAATTTAATATTACAGCGAAATTATTAAACCCTAACCCTAAAAAACTTTTTTTACCTACCCTAAACTGAAAACGTATGCACCCAGCTGAATTTCAACTGGGTGTTTTTTATTGTTTTATCTTACCAATTAGCACTTCGCCATGTATCGTTTTCATCATGATTTCGAGGCTGACACCATTAATTTTGCCGTAAGTTCAATTCGTCTTGTTGGATTTTATAAATCCTTTTTTGCTAATCTACGATATTATCTTTTGTTAGCTTATTTCTCTTTCGTCCACTCCTTTATCATATTTCCGCCCGTCGGAATCCAATCGGAGACTTTTGAGATAACGGTCGGAGCTACTTTTTTCATGACTGGATAAGTCAAAGACTCATCGGTTAGCTTTTTAGGTAAATTAATATCAATGCTCGACATCAACCACAAAAACGTGCTGATTCCGAAAAGCCATGTAAAAACGCCTACTAATGCTCCTGCAAAGCCATCAATCGTGCCGAGAATCGTAAAACGTAATGCACGGCGGAGCATCCAACCCATTTTGTTTATCAAGAAAATTGTCGGGAAAAAGATAACCGTAAAACTCAAATAAGGTAAAAAACGATTGGCAAGGCTTTCGCCAATAACGGGTGCAATCATGTTCATTCCGAAGCTCAAAAACTTAAATCCAATGACAATCGCAACAATAAAAGCAGCAACTCCGATGATTTCGATAAAAAGTCCTTTTTGGTAGCCACGATAAGCCCCGTAAAGTAGTGGAAGGATAAAAATAAGGTCAAGCACGTTCATAAAAATCGAATATTATTCTGCAAATGTACGATTATGTACAGAGAAGGTACAAAAATAGGGCAATTTTCATAATTGCCCTACGAGATATTTTTGGATGGTTACAAAACTCAAAATTCAATCGGAATACCTTCAAGAGCGGTTTCTTCATCGGGTAAAATTTCGTTGTTATCCCAAATTCCTGTCAGTAAGGTTTCTGAATAAGAATACGGTAAACCATTTTCGAGCATTAACTGATTAGCTTCAAAAGATTCGTATTCGTAGTTGTGAAATTCATACGAAAACTGTCCATCGGCATCGTCCAAAATCATATACCACACTCGGGCGGTACCATCGTTGGCGGGCATTCCGATTACGCCCGCATTAAGCCAATATTTGCCTTCACGCACATCAGCAAATGGTAAACCACAATGCCCAGCCAATACTACATCAGCATCGGTTTTGGTAAAGTTTTGTGATTTAATATCCCAGCTTGTCGATTTAAATACAAACTCAGAAATATTATTATAAGAACCGTGAATAACATCGATTTTCTTATCAGCGTACTCAAAACTGATGCGTTCGGGGAGTTGTGTGAGGTAATTTAAGTTCTGCTCGGTCATTTGCATCACGGCAAACGGAAACCATTGTTTCGAGAAAATATCGCAGCGACTACCTTCCTCAAAATTACAACCGCAATCATCTGTCCCATTAATGAGATTCTGCTCAACATTGCCTTGAATGCCCAAAATACCCCATTTTTCTATAAAGTCAATGCACTCGCTGGGCGAAGCACAATAGCCCACTATATCACCCGTAGAGATAATATTGCTGGGTTTTATTCCTGCGGTTTGGGCAATGCGATACAGTTCTTCCAAGGATTGGTAATTGGAATAAACTCCACCAAAAACCAAAATTTTTCCGCTTAATCGACCAATATTTTTAGTTAGTTGACTCAATTTTCTTTTTGAATAAAATCGGTAATAAAAAGACAATAAAACACGAAATTGTACCTAAAAGGTTGATGCTCAATAAATCGGCATATTTTCCTTCTGACAAGAGCATAAATGATGGTACAGGATAAAAAACTAACCAAAATCCGAACACTACGCCCAAGATTACTGAGGCAAAATAAGAAATCTTAGGTGCGTCCAAATTCCAAAATACAAATATAGGAGCTAAACCCATTACCATTGTACCGCTAATGGTGGTAGCCGATAATATTTCGGGATTAAAGAAAATCGGAATTGTACCAAAGACCGCAATGGTAATCATTGTTAGACGTGCTTTTGAAACGCTGATGCCTTCTTCGTTGAGTAAATCTATATGCACCAATTTGGCGGTTGAAGTAAACGTAGAGTCAATCGTAGCGGCGGCCGAGGTTAGCATGATGGTGTTCATGACTAAAAGCAGAATTGTGCCGAAAAACTTAGCCACACCAATGGTTGCAGGAGCTTCTAAACCTCTCATTTTAGCAAAAATTCCTACAAAACTAAAAAGTATAATACAACTCGCCCCGATGACTGTTGCCCACAAATACGATTTAAGCGTAGTTTTTGGACTCGAAATAAATCCTCGGTCAGTAAGAATGGGGTCGTGAAAAGGGTAACTTAATACTTGAATCAAAGCTACCAAAAGTAGGTTCACTCCTTGAGCCATCGACCAGTCGCCGCTTTGAACGAAGGTTTTTACGCCTCCGTCAGTTTCTGGAATGATGATTCCTAAAATCATGACCATCAACAGCACAAAAAATGCCATTTGAATAAGGTCAGTAATGATAGAAGTTCGCATTCCGCCTTTGAGTGTGTAAGCGAGCGTAAGTAAGGTAAAAACTGTGAGCGAAGCGAAATAAGGCATACTGCCTTTTTCACCAAAATAACTCCCAACTATCATGGTATTCGACCAAATTTCGTTGAGTAATCGGAAGCCTATCAGAATTGTGAAAAGAATAATTGCCCCTTTTCCGTATTTAGTCTGTAAGAAATGATGAATGCTTTTGTATTGCCCTTTGGTTCGCATTCGGTAAATGATAACTCCCGCTACTAAAAACGACAAGTAATAACCAGCGTAGGCCACTCCGCCCACAATCCCAAACTGATAGCCTAAATCGGCGGCATTGGTGATGGATTTGGCAAATAACCAACAGATAACCAAGCTACTCGTAAGCAAAAAAGCACTGGGCGGTTGGTCGTTGTGGCTTCCTCTAAAAAAATCATTGACTTTATTCGACCACGGAGATACCCAAAACAGCACGATATTGACCGCTATCAAGATTATCCATTGCCACGTAAGTGTACTCATAAAGTTTATATTTAACGGTGTATTTTGAAAAACTAAACCTCGAATGAGTGACAGAGTTATAGACTGCCTAAGCGACATTATAAACTTATTTCACCTATTCGGGATTTTTAACTCATAAGCATTGACATGAGTATAATCGACAACTTTTAATTGTTTTACAGTCAATTAAAAGTTGTCGATTATTGCCCTTGGACTACTAATTATCCCACCAAACTGGCGAATTGATACTATTTTTATTGGTTTTCTCAGCTGCTGCCTTGAAGTTTGCGTTGTTTAGGGCATCTTCGGTGGTTGGGTATGGCATGCGAACAGGAATTAAGTTTTGATTTAAACTTGCCGAAATGGTTTTAAGTTTCGGGAAACCCGTACGTCGATATTCGTTCCAGCCCTCGTATCCGTTGATAACATTAGCAATCCATTTTTGCGTAATAATTTGCTCAATCGGGTTGGCGTTTGCCACTTTGTATGCCGCTGGACCAGTTTTTAGATAATTTTCTGGTAAAACCGAATACCAATAATCGAAGGCTTGTTTTACGCCTGTTTCGTAGAAAGTCTTGGCATCGGCACTGATGAAACCTTTTTCGGCAGCTTCGGCCAGTAAGAAATTCATCTCAAAACTTGTCAAGAAATTGGCCTTCAAACGACCAGCATCTTCTCTAAAAATTCTTCCTGAAAACGAATAATTTCCGACCGAAATAGAGAGCTTTGAAGCATCTGGCCCATTCAACAAACCTTTATAAACATTGGCGTTATTAGCCGTTGGGCGGAATAATACTTGCTTACGTGGGTCGTCGAGTTTGGTCAGAATTTCGTCCATTGTTTCCGACATGATGAATAAGTTAAAGTCGCCAATACGAGCTGTTGCCATTCTAAAATTATTGGGTTGTGAAGCAGTAAAGGCATACACTGCATTTTGAGTAGCATCTTTGATATAATCTCCGCCTGCAAAAATTTGCTTCAATTGGTCTGCCACATTTTCTTTGGCCGACGCACGCATTAAATACTTGAATTTCAACGAGTTAGCAAATCTTCTCCATTTCGTCAAATCACCGTTGAAGATAATATCTCCTTGAAGGCGTGTTGCTCCTTTATAATTCGTAATGGCCGTAATTGCCGAGTTTAGGTTATCAATGATACCATCTTTTCCTAAATAAATATCTCGTTGAGCATCGTATTTTGGGGTTACGTTTCCACTTTTTCCTTTCAAGGCTTCTGAGTAAGGTACATCGCCATAAAGGTCGGTCAACACTCCTGTCAAATACGCCTTATAAATCAAAGCTGGGCCTTCATACACACCAAAAGCGGCATTTGCTCTTGATTTTGCCAATAAAATCTCATTATCACGGAGGTTTTCGTACAAAAACGGCCACGGATTTCCGCCATATTGAGGCTCGGTTAAGCTGTGGCGGTCGAATAAATTAAAGTCGATGGCCGTGAATTGTTGTCCTAATAAATTGCCCGCCACAAAGCCTTCGTACGACATCTGGTCGGCAAAATCGAACAACTCTTTGCGGAGTAAAAGTTCGGGTTGTACATCAACTGGGGCAGTTGGATTAATGTTGAGTTTCTCGAAATCCTGTGTACAGCTCAAGCTGCTTACGCACAAGATAGCAATGATATATTTATTAAATTTTTTCATGTCTTTACTAATTTGAAAACCTTAGAATGTAATGCCCAATTTCACACCAAAACTACGAGTAGTTGGGTAGCTCATGTCTTCCACGCCCGACATCAGCTTTTGTCCTTGAAAACCAAACTGCTCGGGGTCGAAGTGCGGTATTTTACTGAAAGCGTAGAGATTACGGCCAATCAACGAAACATTGATGCTCTCTATTCGATTTTTGAACCAACCTTTTGGCAGTTCGTAGCCAATCAAAACCTCACGGAGTTTCAAATATGAAGCATCATAAGTATTATTTTCCTCGTGGTTGCGGTCGTAATACATTCTGTAATACGTTTCGGCACTTACGGCAGTGGTATTTGGTTGGTAATTAGGAGTTTCTGCCGTGCCCATGTTTACCACACCTTTGGCCACAATTCCTGCTGTTGGACGGTCTTCGGTTTCGATAAGTTGTCCACCCACAGCGGCCAATGCTAAAGTACGAGAAACAACTTTTCCGCCTTGACGCCAATCGAATAAGAAGCTCATCTGGAAATTTTTATAACTCAACGTATTATTAAAACCTACCATAAAATCAGGGGTATAATTGCCCAACTTTTTGAGCGTATTATCTACAATATATCGACCATCTTTTCCAATGATAAACTCGCCTTTATCGTTTTTCAAATAGCCCGTTCCGTACATATCGCCCATGCGGCCACCTTCTTTTACTTGGTACCAAACCGTTTGATTGACGTTATCATAAATTCGGTTATAAGCCAACGTGATGGTTTGCCCTGGAATCGGCAATTTCTCTACGATATTCTGATACGTCGAGAAATTGAAAGTGCTTCTCCACGAAAAAACGTTCGTACGAATTGGTGTTAAATCAAGCACTACTTCAACGCCTTTGCTTCTAACGGCTCCGCCGTTGATACTTTGCTGACCATAACCCGAAGAAACCGCAATCGGTAATGAAATAATCTGATTTTTATTCAAAGCATTGAAATACGTTACGTCGAGCTTAATTTTATCATTCAAGAATCGCACATCGGCACCAAATTCGGTCGAACTAATGCTTTCGGGTTTCAAATTAGCATTTGAGATTTGATTTTGGTCACTGAAAGTTGGTAAACCACCTACGGGTGTACGTGCCACAAATGTTCCGATGGTTTGGAAAGGATTAGTATCATTTCCAACTTGTGCATAACTCGCACGAAGTTTCAAGAATGAAATGGCCGTTGGTAATTTGACCAAATTTGAAACCACTAAACCTGCCGAAACTGAAGGATAAAAGAATGAAGTATTGGCCGAAGAAGTAGCTGTTGCCAACGCACTCGACCAGTCGTTACGGCCAGTAATATCTACAAACAGGAAATCTTTGAAACCAAATTTAGCGATACCGTACAAACTATTGATGCGTTTCGTACCAGCCGCTTGGAAATATTCTAAAGGCGAAGCCGCATTCGATAATGAATAAACCCCAGGTTGTGCCAATGAAAGCGTTTGTACTTGTTCGTTAGCCGCTCTTTGGTCCATTCTATTACCACCAGCCGATACATCTATGCTCAAATTACCCACGTTTTTGGTGTAATTCAACAAAAAGTCGGAATTGATTTCACGATAGAAAACGTTTTGTTCGGAATACGCACCAGTTTTAAAACGGTTTGAACTATATGCACGACGGAAAGTTCGGTCTTCGTTTTGGTAGTCCATACCCGTACGAACCGAAAGCGATAATTCGGGGGTAAATTCATAACGAGCCGAGAGATTGCCAAAAACACGGTCACGATTGAAGGCGTTGCGGTTTTCGTAAAGTGTAAAATAAGGATTATCAAAAAATGTGTAGTTATAAGAAAATTGTTGCACATTTTCTAAACCTGGCTGCCAGTAATCTTTCAGCGGCTCAATATTATTTGAGCGTCCAAACCAACCGACCAAAGCATAGTTGATATTTTCAGAACCATATTTGGTGGCAGGGCGATTGCTACTTCCCGAATTGATATAACTAATATTTGAGGTAATTTTTAGTTTTGAAATAGGCGTAAAATTAAGAGCTGTAGAAACCGTTCGACGCTTCAAATCCACTCCTGGAATATAAGATTGGCTATTCAAATCGGTCATTGAAAGGCGGAAGTTACCTTTTTCATTACCTGCTGAAATGGCTAAATTATTGATTGAAGTGCGGCCAGTTCCGTAGAAATCTTTGAGGTTATTGGGGTAAGCTACAAAAGGCGTTGGCGTAATAGGCAAGCCTCCGTGAATAGCCACATCGCCCGCTCTTACAGTTTGTCCGTTTGGCAAAGTTACGGGGCTATCATATTGCGGAATCATAAGCCCAGCATTTAGCTTAGGTCCAAAACTATAAGTAATATTATCGTTGATACCGCCACCGAGGCCGTCTTTGTAAGCATATTGCCCGCTATTTCCTAAACCGTAAGAATTTTGAAAAACAGGTAATTGAAAAGGGGTTTCAAGATAGTTTGAAGTGTTAAACGATACTCCTAAACCTTTAGATTTTGCTCCTGATTTTGTCTTAATAATCAAGACTCCATTCGAGGCACGAGTGCCATAAAGTGCTGCTGCCGATGGACCTTTCAACACCGTAACCGATTCAATATCATCGGGATTTACTTCCATTGCACCGTTCCCGAAATCAACCTCCATGAAGCCGTTGGCATCATCGTTTACGTTATTTACTACGGTGTTATTATTAATCGGAATTCCATCAACCACAAAAAGTGGGTTGGCATTGGTAAAAGACGATTCGCCCCTTATACTTATACGTGTGGTTGAACCTACGCCAGTAGAGCCTCCCGTAATGGTTACGCCCGCTACTCGGCCCGCCAAATTATCCAAAAAATTGGTCGATTTTACTCGGCTAACTTCTTTAGCATCAATTTGCTGTACGGCATACCCTAAGTTTTTCGACTGACGCTCCAAACCGAGAGCCGTAACGACAACTTCGTTTAAAACTTCACCACTTTGCAGAGAAATAGTCAGTTGAGTTTGGCCGTTCAATACTATTGTTTGGCTTTTATAACCTACCGATGAAATAGTAATTTGTTGCGTTTTTTCGGAAATTGTCAATGAGAAACTACCTTTTTCGTCAGAAACAGTTCCGATAGTTTTTTTGCCATTGTTGGCACTAATGCTGGCACCTATGATGCCTTGATTGGTTTCGGCATCAAGGATTTGTCCCGTTATTTTTCGGGTTTGCTGTGCGAAAGTCGAAACCGAAAACATCAGTCCGATAAGCCATAGAAGGCCACAAACTTTCGTAAATATTTTTTCCATGAAATCTTATAAAAGTAGATTGATAAAATTTGAGCAAAACAATTTTCAGCCTTCGTAAATGACTATCATTTGAAGGTGTTGCAGAAAATTATTAGATTTAAGGTACATTTTAGGCAACTTCGCCTCCACATGAGCTACCTGCTCCTGCCGTGCAGCCATAACAATGCTGATTGACAATGATTGAGCGATTGCTGAGTTCGTCGTAATCAAACTCGCTGATGTGTTTGCCTGTTGCCGCCACCTTTAGTTCGAGCATCTGATTAAAGTCACAGTCATAGAGATAGCCATCCCAGCCAATTGAGAGCGTATTTCGACACATTACATTCGTTGCAGCCACTGGATTATAAGCCGCTACGAGTTTTTCCATGTAGGCAGCGTAATTGCCACTGACCAACAAATAATCAAGATAACGGCTAATTGGAATATTAGTAATGGCAAAAAGCGAATTAAACTCAATATCGAATTTTGATTTTAATACTCGTTTAAATTCTTTTTCAAGACCCGCTTGGCTTGATGGCAAAAATGCTCCCGCAGGATTATACACCAAGTTGAGCGTTAGTCCTGAGCCTTCAATACCATAGCCTACGGCATTAAGCATTTGTAAGGCTTTTATCGAATCTTCAAAAACGCCATCGCCACGCTGTGAATCGGTACGATTAGCACTTGTTGCGGGTAGAGAAGAAACCACTTCGATGCGGTTTTTCTTGAAAAAATCGGGTAAATCGTGGTACTTCGGATTGGCCAAAATAATGGTCAGATTACAACGGACAATTATCTTGATGTCGGCATCAACTTTACGAATTTCTTCGATAAACCATCTGAAATTATTGTTCATTTCGGGAGCTCCGCCCGTTAAATCAAGGGTTGTGAACTTGTATTTTGCAATAATATCAACGCACTGTTGCATGGTTTCACGGGTCATGATTTCCTTACGGTCAGGACCTGCATCAACGTGGCAATGTTTGCATACTTGATTACACATTTTACCTACGTTTATCTGAAAAATTTCAAGCTTGGTAGGTTTTAGTGGAAACAAGTTTATATCCTCTAATTTATCTCGAAACAAAGGCACGTTGCTGCCTAAAAGTTCTTTATCGTTAAGCACTTTTAGTTGGAAAGCCGATTCTCCTAATTGACTTTTCTGGGCCTTTAAACTCTTGACTGGATTTGACATTTATTGTAATGTTGAATGAGTGAGCGAATGAATGACTGATAGAACGAGTGAATAATGGAATGAGTAGTGTATTTTTATTCTATCATTCACTCAATTATTCAAATTTATTTTTTACATCATTAATTCTTTGGCTTTATTAATCATCTGTACGCTGTGTACGAGTTTTACCCCCGCTGCCATTGCCGCCGAAACATGTACGGCTTCCATCATTTCATCTTCGGTGCAGCCTTTTGCCAATGTATCGGCTGTGTAGGCATCTATGCAATACGGGCATTGCATGGTGTGGGCAACTGCCAGAGCAATCAATGATTTTTCTCGCTCGGTTAATGCTCCATCTTTGAATGTTCCGCCATAATAATCAAAAAATTTTTTGGCTAAATCTTGCCCCCCGAACTCTCCGATTTTACCAAATTTGGCGAGGTCGTCGGGGTTATAATATGTCTTCATAATTGTATGCGTTTTGAAATAGAAATACAGCGTTATATAGCGGACGTACGAAGTCCGTTTATGATTTAAACTTTAAACAATAAATGATTGATTTAAACGAATGGGGGTGCTCGTAGTGATAATGAGCGAATGGAGCGATTTTCTACAAAAAAGCAATAATAATGCTGAAATTTTATTGTTATTTGCTCAATTAGTTGGATTAGAAAAGCAATAAAACCCCTTGATGTTGTGTAGGTCTGAAGCTCTTGAAAAGTATGAATATCTGATAAAGTTTCGAGCAACAATACAGCTTTTTGAGTGTATTGTTTCATAAAACTTTCCAGCATTTTTTCGCTCTGCCAAGCAAGATTTTCAAAAACTTCGGGCTTAAAATCTTTTTGAGAGATACCAAGCAGATATACCCCGCCACGATTATCGGGACCAAGCACGGTATCGGTTGTTTGGAGTTTCTCAATAGCCGCTAAAATTCGATTCTTATCAAGTGCGGGGCAATCGTTTCCAACACAAATTACTTTTTCAAAACCTTTCTCAAAAACTGCCTGAATGGCCAAAGAAAGTTGTTTCCCGAAGCTATTGCTGTTTGGCTTGATTAATTGGTTTGAATGAAAAACTTGTAGATTTTCGGCCTTGGAAGCAGCTGACGCAGCAGTTCGCTCCACAAAATGATTCAACTTGTCAAATACCATACGATTGACTCCTTGATTTTTTGAGGGAGTCAGCATTTTACGAGTTGCTTCTGTCGATGCTTCTTGCGTAAAAATCAATATGGCAGTAGATGTTGACAATGGTTTTTGGTTAAGCTTTTCTTACAGTTATTTAAACAACATACGTGAATAAATGTTCATTGGGTTTCAAATATGTTCCAAAAAGTTACCGCAAGGACACAAAACATTCATGTATGTATCCTTGCGGCAGCAGAAGATTTAAAAATCTTACTGAAATTTACTTACCGTATTTGGCAATGTGTTCTTTAATTTTAGCAATACGATTTTCGGGACTTGGGTGTGTACTCATAAATTCATCTTGACGTTGCCCACCAGTGGCTTCTTCTAAGATTTTCATTACCTGAATCATCGCATTAGGGTCATAGCCTGCCTGTATCATGTATTTTACGCCAAATTCGTCAGATTGGAGTTCATCGTTACGGCCAAACTTCATCTGCTGTATTTGTGCTACATACTGAGCGATTTGCCCACCACCCATGCCTGTTCCATCAGAAGTTGCCGTTGCTACTGCCCCTACCAAACCATTATAAAAGTCAGATTTGGCCATTTGTTGTGCCGAATGGCGGTGAATGACGTGACCAACTTCGTGACCAAGTACACCCGCAAGTTGGTCTTCCGATTTCAGACGCTTTAAAAGCCCAACTGTAATAAATATTTGTCCACCAGGTAATGCAAAAGCATTAATGGTTTGGTCATCGGCCAAGACATGGAAATCAAATTGATAAGGGATATTTAGCCCTTTTGATTTGGCTTCATCATCGACTTGTTTTACTAATTTATACCCTACAGCTTTTGCTTGCTGCTGCACTTCATTATCATTATATAGGCCTCCGTATTCTTGAGCCATTTGCGGAGCCGACTGCAAACCCATGGCCACTTCTTGCTCGGGAGTTAGGTCAATATGCTGTTTCTCGCCTGTTATTGGGTTTACTTGGTTTTTGCTATAATAGCTTATCAAAGCCACAATCGCCATGACGATACCGATAAGAAGTCTGAATTTTAAACCAGAAGACTGCATGATTTATTGAATTTACGATTTACAAATTACTTGTTAGACGAATGATGCCCAATTAAGAAACATACTGTTTAGAATTTTGCTCGAAAAATTATTTCAATATTGAGAAAGCAGCGTCAATGTAAGTAAAGTTTTCGGGCTGGAAATGATGCACGTGTTTCTCTACTTTTGTTTCGCCTAAGCGTACAATTATAGCATTTTTTTCTCGAATAGTATATACGTATTGTCCAAAAAGGCCATTCATGGTCGGAATCGAAAAACCTCGGTGATTAAATACCCAAAACTGATACCCGTAATAATCAACTGGTTTACCGCCTTCGGTTGGGTCTTTCAAATAACTGGCAGGCGAGGTTGCAGCTTTCATATACGCTTCGGGCACAAGTTGTTTTTCTTTCCACCTACCATTCGTACGCATCAATTCTCCGAAACGAGCGTAGTCACGAGCCACTCCGTTGAAACAACAAAACGCTTTTTCGTGCTTGCTTTCGCCATCCAAAAGCCATTTGGCATCGTTTTCGGCACCCATCGGTTTCATAAAATACTCAGAGGTTAGTTCTGAAATGTTTTTTCCAAAAGCTTTTTCAACCACAAGCCCCAACACTTGTGTATCGCCACTACGGTATTCCCAATTTACGCCTGCTGGTTCTTTGGCTTCCATTATATTTACTACATACTCTTGGTCGTCGGCGTAATACATTTTTGCAGCAAGACCCATGTAGCTTTGGTCACCTTCTTTGTAGTTTGTTCCCGAACTCATCGTTAGCAAATCTTTGATTCTGATTTTTGCCAAATCTCCTTCTTTGAAATGTGGAACGTAATTCCCCACGGGTTCATCGAGCGACTTTATTTTGCCTTCACTTACGCCAATGCCTACGAGCATTGAGATGATACTTTTCGCTGCCGAAAACGAACCACTGATACTATCTTTAGTGTAGCCATCGAAGTATTTTTCGTAGAGAATTT
>JAIYBU010000006.1 GCA_027488335.1 Cytophagaceae bacterium | reverse complement strand
CCAATTTCTTCTGCCATCGTAAGAGCAGCAGTTTTGATTTTTTCTGCTTTGTGAGCAGCTTGCTTAAGATTTTCAGCTAAAATCTTACGGTTCGACTCAGTAGCTAACTGAGCAAAACCTTGCGGGATTAGATAATTACGACCGTATCCTGGCTTTACAGAAATCAAATCGTTTTTATATCCAAGACCAGCAATATCAGTTTTTAATATTATGTCCATTTTTTTAAAACAAATTAAAAATTAAGAATGTAGAATTGAGAATGTAAGAAACATAAAATTGAGAACTACCTCTCATATCTCATATCTCATATCTCATATCTTATTTAAGTCCGTCAGCTACGAATGGCATCAAAGCTAAGTGTCTTGCACGTTTGATGGCAACCGATACTTTACGTTGGAATTTAAGGCTGTTGCCTGAAAGACGACGAGGAAGGATTTTTCCTTGCTCATTCACAAACTTCAATAAGAAGTTCGCATCTTTGTAATCAACATATTTAATACCTGCTTTCTTGAAGCGGCAATATTTTTTGCGAGCCTGGTCTTTTCTATCTACAGGGTCGTTTACGAGTGACATTGCGTTGTTTCTCATCTTAGTTTTCAGTTTCTGCTTCTTTCGGAGCTGTTTCTACATTTTTTCTGCCAATTTGGCCTTTGCTACGGCGTTCGCTGTAATCAATTGCATATTTGTCTAATTTCGTAGTCAAATAACGCATTACACGCTCATCACGTTTGTAGTCAGTTTCCAAAGTCGCAACAGTTGTAGGAGCACCTTTAAACTGAATTAATTGATAATATCCCGTATTCTTATTCTGGATGCTATACGCCAATTTACGAAGTCCCCAATGTTCTTCGTGAACGATTTCTGCACCTGAATCAGCTAATGTTTTTTTGAATTTGTCGACAGCTTCCTTTATCTGAGTTTCAGATAAAACGGGAGTTAGAATGAAAACCGTCTCATACTGGTTTTGAAACATACTAAAACAGTGTTAAATGATAAAAATTATTTTTTCTCAAAATGAGGGTGCAAAGATAAGAAAAATAGTATAGAATGTAAAAGGAGAATTGAATATTTTAAATTTATTTTAAGAAAAAGTCAGAAAATTAAGTTTTTAACGGTCATAAGTGGCTTTGGGCAGGTCTTTCAACTGCTCATATTTACCTGTTTGAAAGTCAACTTTAAAGCAAAAGGTATTAATGCCGTTCGTGACTACCAAAAACGGGCATCGCATCGTAAGGTTATAGCGAGAAGCCTGTGCTATAACTGACTGATTGACAGGCACATCGGCTGCTTTACACTCTACCAATAAAAATGGTTTTCCCTCATTATCAAATACCACAATATCAGTACGTTTTTGTAATTTATTGTATGATAAACCACCTTCAAGCCGAAGCAGACTTTTTGAGTATCCATAGTGCGTTACTAATAAATTAATGAAGTGTTGTCTTACCCATTCTTCGGGTGTCAGCACCAGATACTTCTTGCGAATAGCATCAAAAATATAGGTTTTGCCTTCAATTTCTTTAGCTTTGTAGGTGTAGGTTGGCAGATTGAGTTGGTGCATGCTAAAGAAAATTTTTGGTACGCTGGAACTATTGTTGTAATTTATGGGTTGGGTACTCTAATATCCTGTAATGAACGTTACAGCATTTCACAACAAATTTACGTCATTAAATTATGCAGACAAAAGAAGAAATTGTAAAAAACTGGTTGCCTCGCTACACTGGCACGCCCCTCGAAGAGTTCAGACCTTATATATTATTGACCAATTTTGGTAATTATGTAGAAATGTTTGCCCAGAAGTTCGGAGTAGAAGTAAAAGGCCGTGACCGTGCCATGCAAACTGCTTCGGCTGGTAATATTACTATCATTAACTTCGGAATGGGAAGTGCAGTAGCCGCAACCGTTATGGATTTGCTAACAGCCGTGATGCCAAAGGCGGTTCTTTTCTTGGGAAAAGTAGGAGGTTTAAAAAAATCGACTAAACTCGGCGATTTGATATTGCCAATTGCAGCCATTAGAGGCGAAGGAACAAGCAATGATTATGCTCGTCCCGAGATTCCTGCTTTGCCTTCGTTTCGTTTACAGAGAGCCGTTAGCTCAATGATTAAGAAACACGAGTTAGATTATCAAACTGGTACGGTTTATACAACCAATCGCCGAGTATGGGAACACGACGAAACGTTTAAAGATTATTTGCGTGAACTTCGTGCCATGGCCATTGATATGGAAACTGCCACAATCTTCATAGTGGGTTTTGTAAATGCCATTCCTCACGGAGCTTTATTGTTAGTATCAGATAATCCGATGATTCCTGACGGAGTAAAAACCGAAGAAAGCGATAAGAAAGTAACAGGAAGTTTCGTAGAAAGACATTTACAAATTGGCATTGATTCATTAAACGAATTAGCAAATTCAGGCGAATCAGTTAAACACTTAAGATTTGAGTAAAATAGTCCATAATTAGTGGTTGGCAGTTCATAGAATGAGAAACTTAAATACAAAACAAATAATATTTATGAAAAAGAAATCCTTTCACTACCCTTTTGGGGTATGGGGGTGTTTTATTGTGTTATTGCTCTCATTCTCAACTGTTTATGGGCAACGGAAATTTACTCTTTCGGGAGTAATCCGACAAAGTAGTAACGAAAAACCACTGCCCAGAGCCGCTATTTATGTCGATGAAACTGGCTACGGGACACTTTCTGATACACTTGGCCGCTACCAAGTTTTAGTGCCGAAAGGTACGTTCAATATTACGGTTAGCTATCAAGGTTTTTTTACGAAACATCAACGAGTTGATATAAATAACAACTTGATGGTTGATATAATCATGGATGAAAAAGCTAATGATTTAGACGAAGTGGTGGTATCGGCTAATAGTGCATCGCAGAATGTCAAACGGCTCGAAACTGGGGTTACTAATCTGAGTATTAAGAATATGAAGAAACTCCCTACGCTACTCGGCGAGCTTGATATTATCAAAAGTTTGTTTTCGCTGCCAGGGGTAGCAAGCGTAGGAGAGGGGGCATCGGGCTTTAATGTGCGTGGCGGAAACATCGACCAAAATCTTATTTTGATGGATAATGCTCCCGTATTTAATGCTTCGCACTTAATGGGTTTCTTTTCGGTGTTTAATCCCGATGCTTTGCGTGATATTAATTTTTATCGAGGTGGTATTCCTGCACAATACGGTGGGCGTACGGCTTCAGTTTTGAATATAAATTTAAGAGATGCCAATGCACAGAAATTTTCTGGACAAGGCGGAGTTGGGCTTGTAAGTAGCCGATTAATGCTCGAAGCTCCAATTATCAAAGACAAGATGTCCTTCTTTGTGGCCAGTCGTTTTTCTTACGTTGGTTATTTATTTAAGCTACTCCCTCAACAAAATATCAAAAATACAAAAGCAGATTTTTATGATATTACTGCTAAAGTAGAATTCCGTCCCACAAAAAAAGATAAAATTGCTCTTACTGGTTTTACTGGTTTTGATAAATTTAAAGTAGCAGGCGACTCGCTCGCCAATCTCGAAGTGAATGCTTCTTCTTCGCTTTTCAATTGGCGAACCACCAATGGCACGCTTTCGTGGGTACACTCGTTTGGTACAAAATTTACTGCTAAAATCGTCGGTGTATATAGTCGCTACGATGCCAATATTATCAATCCAGATTCGGCTTTGGCATTTCGTTTGGAGTCGAATATTGTCTATAAAAACCTCAAAGCCGATTTTAATTATTTACCTTCCGAAAAACAAAAAATTGATTTTGGTATCAGTGCCATAGACTATCGTATTCAACCAGGAAAATTAAGCCCCGATAATGCAGTTTCGCAGATAAACCCCGTTACGCTTCGCAATGAAAGTGCCTTAGAATCAGCCGTTTATATCAATGATGAGTATGATTTTACTAAGAAGTTTTCAATTTTAGTAGGTGTTCGATATTCGTTTTTTATGAATCGTGGAACGGGATATACGTATAATTATCGTGATGGTTTACCGAAAAGTATAGAAACCCTAACCGATTCTACATTTTATGCCAAAGGCTCTTTAACGAAAAGTTATGGCGGAGTTGAGCCACGTTTTTCGGCCAAGTACTCATTAAACGATAAAGCTTCTATTAAAGTTAGTCTGAATCGAATGATTCAGTATATTCAGCTCATTTCAAATACTACAGCGGCCTTGCCTACGGCTCGTTGGAAATCGGCGGATAATTACATAAAACCTCAAATTGCCGACCAAGTTTCGATTGGGTATTTTCAGAATTTGAATGATAATAAAATTGAGGCTTCGGTTGAGTTTTTTTATAAGAAACTTACCAACGTAGCTGATTATAAAGATGGCTCCAATCTTTTACTTGATAAATTTCCTGAAGCGTCGATTTTGCAGGGAACAGGCCGTGCTTATGGTGCTGAATTTTATGTAAAGAAAAATATTGGCTTGCTTACAGGCTGGATGAGTTATACGTATTCACAAACGCAGTTTTTGGTAAAAAGTAAGTTTGAAGAAGAAACCATCAATAATGGAGCGTATTTTTCACCCAATTATAATAAACCACATATTTTCAATCTCATTGCAAGCTATCAGGCTGCTAAACGTATTTCGTTTTCTACGAACTTTACGTTTAGTACGGGTCGCCCGATTACTTATCCTGCTGCTAAATTTTATGTGGGTGGTTTGGTTGTGCCTTATTATGCCAACCGTAATCAAGCAAATATTCCGAATTATGTACGCCTTGATTTAGCTATGAATATTGATGCTGACCCTTATAAAACTAAGAAGTTTAAAGGCAGTTGGAATTTTTCGGTGTATAATGCTCTCAATACTCGGAATGCCTATTCGGTATTTTTCCGAACCAAAACCCGTTACGCACAATATTATAATAAAGTTGATATCTATAAATTATCTATTTTAGGGTCAATGATTCCGTCGATTTCTTATAACTTTAAGTTTTAAAGCACTAAATTATCGAACACATAATTATTCAAACACTTGAAATTTTTCAACCGAATATTGGCCACATTGCTACTCTTTAGCTCAATAGCCTGTGTTGATGTTTTCGACCCCAAATTGGTAGGCGGAAAACCGAAAATTGTCTTTGAAGGCACATTAACAAATTTGGATGGGCCGTACTTTTTTCAGTTGAGTTATTCGGCGGGCTATAATAGCCAAGAAAGTGTTTTTGATAAATTTGTGAATGCCGCAAAAGTTTGGATAACTGATGAAAAACTCAATCGTATTGATTTGATAGATTTGAATAAAGGGCAATTTAGTACACCTGATGGTTTTAAGGGGGAAGTAGGAAAAACCTACCAATTACATATCAGATTGAGTGATGGTATAAGCTATGAAAGTGAACCCGAAACGATGCGAATGACGCCTTCTATCGAGAAGGTTTATAGTGAGTTTAAGCTTACTACCACACCGATGCCCAAATACAGAGGTGTTTTTAATATCTATGTTGATGTGAAAGACCCTGCTACCGAAGGTGATTTTTATCGTTGGAAATGGGTGCATTACGAAAGAGCTAATTTTTGTTCTCAATATACTGTAACTGGCGATAGACCCACGATTGTTTATCAAAAATGCTGCACTGATTGTTGGAATACAACAAGTTGTCTGGGCTGTGTGGTTGTAGCATCAGATAATTTGGTCAATGGAAACACCCTAAAAAAACAATTTGTTGGTCAAATTCCATTTGATAATATAACGGGGTATTATATGCTCATTGAGCAAATGAGTTTATCTCGTAAAGCCTATAATTTTTGGCGAAATGTTGACCAACAAGCCAATAACTCAGGTGGAATTTTTGATACTGCTCCAGCGGCTATTCGAGGGAATTTGAAGAATATAAACGATGACTCAGATATTATTTTGGGGTACTTTCAGGTTTCAGCCGTTGAGCAGAAAGCCGTGTATATTCAACGAAATAACCTTGGGATTGTCCCATTTGGATTTAATCTGAATGGAGGGAGCTTCAATTATTCACCTGATTGTGAAGTATGTAAAGAAAGCCTATATCGCACCGCTAAACGACCATTAAATTGGTTAGATTAATAGAAGATTTATGAAAATTTTTATTCAGCTTTTTATTGCTTTTTTGAGTGTAATACTGATTGCTTGTGTCGATGAATTTGACCCAAAACTTACAGGTGGTACACCCTCAATTGTTTTTGAAGGTACACTGACCGACCAACCTGGTCCACACTATTTTGTGTTGAGTTTTACGGCAGGCTATAATAGTAAAGAAAGTGTCTTTGATAAATATGTAAATGCCGCTAAAGTTTGGATAATTGATGCCAAAGGCGTGCGAACCGACTTAAATGATTTGAATCGTGGGCAATTTAGCACGCCCGATGGTTTTCGTGGACAAGTCGGTAATAGCTATACGCCTCATGTTCGTACCAGCGATGGCGTAGAATTTGCCAGTAATGCTGAGCCGATGCGAGCTTCGCCTGCCATTGATAAAGTTTATACCGAATTTAAACTTACTACCACTTCTCGCCCGAAATACCGAGGTATGTTCAATATCTATGTAGATGTAAAAGACCCCGCCACCGAAGGCGATTATTACCGTTGGACTTGGAAAAACTACCAAAAGGCAGGTTATTGTGAAGTTTACACCGTTCCACGCACCGACCCTCCCGTGCGTTATTTACGTAAATGTTGTGAAAACTGCTGGAATATTACGCAGTGTTTAGGCTGTGTAACTGTGGCATCGGATAAACTTGTCAATGGACGCACACTGGCCAAACAAAACATCGGTCAGATTCCGTATGATGATACTACACCTTATTACATGTTAATCGAACAGATGAGTTTGAGTAAAGAAGCATATTTGTTTTGGTCGAATGTAGAAGCTCAAGCCAATAATTCGGGGGGGATTTTTGATACCGCCCCAGCAATGATTAAGGGTAATATCAAAAACCTGACTGATGCTTCCAAACCAATGTTGGGCTATTTTCAGGTATCGGCTGTTACGCAGAAGGCGGTTTTTATTCAAAGAAATAATTTAAGTATGCCACCGTTTAGCCTTGGCTTAATCGTTTATCCATTCGATACCGAATGTGCGGTTTGTAAAGAAAGCCCCTATCGAACCGCTAAACGCCCACTTGACTGGCAAGATTGATAGATAATCAGTATTAGCGTAAGTTCGGGATTAAAATGGTTTCTATTTGTTTTTTCTATGGTAGCGACCGACCGTCAATATTGAACTTCTTTGGGGTGTTTTAATTTCTACAACTTGTTGATTATGAGTATTATGTGACTTTTGCGATTCCGAACTTACATTAACAGTACTTGTATTTTGTAGCTATCAGTTAAATATACGGCGAATGCTCCAAAATTAAACTGTACTCCCAAAAACAGACACACATAGTGACCATAGCAGTTTGATATTTTGCCAATCGACTTGTTGGTTCTGTTTCTGACTAACTTTATCAAAGGCACGGATGAGTTTATCTTTCGAGACGTGTTTTAGTAAATAACCAATCGTATAAAATTCAAAAGCTGTCAAAGGAAAGGTATCGTAAGTATTGTAGAAGATAATTTCAAAAATGTCATATTGGGTATTACAGTATTTAAAACCTATAAAGCCTTTTCGGCTGATTGGCATTTTTACATCGGGACAATAAGTTTGTAATTCAATTTTGAGTGTATCTACTTCTTTTTCGTCTTCTATCAAATACATAATCATCGAAGTTTTTGAGGAAAAATGGAACTACAAAAAAACTGAAATTATGATTGTCTATATAAATTGAGCAAACTTTTTATGCTCGAAAGAAGTTATATAAGTTATAAAAGTATCTATAATTGCAAAATAATATGATAATCATAAAACCGTACATTAAATTATTGTTGTTGTAACAAATATTTTTTGGTTACTGATGGTTTTTGCAGTTTTTTTATTAATATTGTCATCGAATTAACAAAATAATTCATCAGCGAATTTCAATAATACAAACAGGGCGGCATGCCGCATAATCTTTAATGTTTCTTATGGCTGGTACAGCAGAAATAATACTTGACGGTAAATCTTACCAATATCCTACCATCGAGGGTACAGAAGGCGAAAAAGCAATTGATATTGCAAAACTTCGTGACGAAACAGGCTACATTACCATTGATAGTGGTTACAAAAACACTGGTGCTACCAAAAGTGCTATTACGTTTTTGGACGGCGAATTAGGTATTTTGCACTATCGTGGCTACTCGATTGAAGACCTTGCTGAAAAAGCTAACTTTTTAGAAGTGGCCTATTTGCTAATTTATGGCGAATTGCCAACTACTGAGCAATACAACAAATTTGAGAATGACATTCGTACGCATACGATTGTGAACGAAGATATGCGTCGTATCTTTAATGGCTTCCCAGTGAATGCTCACCCAATGGGCGTGATGTCGTCGTTGGTAAGTGCTATGAGTGGTTTCTACCCTGATTCGTATGATGATAAAGCTCCTGACCGTACAGAGACGCACATCATTCGTCTGTTGGCCAAATTCCCAACGTTGGCTACTTGGTGTTACAAAAAGTCGCACGGACACCCAATCAATTATCCAAAAAATTCATTGGATTATTGCTCAAACTTCTTGCACATGATGTTTTCTCTGCCAGTAGAAGACTATCACGTTGACCCAGTTGTTTCGGCGGCATTAAACAAACTATTGATTCTTCACGCTGACCACGAACAAAACTGTTCTACTTCAACAGTGCGTTTGGTTGGTTCATCGAAAGCAAATATTTACTCTTCAATCTCGGCTGGTATTTCGGCCCTTTGGGGGCCACTTCACGGTGGAGCAAACCAAGAGGTAATCGAAATGCTTGAAGAAATCAAGGCCGATGGCGGTGATGTAATGAAATTTGTAAACAAAGCAAAAGACAAAAATTCAGGTTTCCGCTTGATGGGCTTTGGACACAGAGTTTACAAAAACTTCGACCCACGTGCCAGAATCATCAAAAAAGCAGCCGATGATATTTTAGGTAAATTGGGTGTAAACGACCCAGTTCTTGAAATTGCCAAAGGCTTAGAAGAAGCTGCTTTACACGATGATTATTTCGTTTCAAGAAAATTATATCCTAACGTTGACTTCTACTCAGGTATCATCTACCGTGCGTTGGGTATCCCGACGAATATGTTTACGGTGATGTTTGCGTTGGGTCGTCTCCCAGGTTGGATTGCTCAATGGAAAGAAATGAGAGCTAATAAAGAGCCAATCGGTCGTCCACGTCAGATTTATACGGGTGCAACTGACCGTCCGTTTGTGCCAATGGCAGAGCGTAAATAAATTTTATTTATCGATAACAAAAAAGGGATGCAGCAATGCCTCCCTTTTTTTGTTAAAATTTTTGAAAAATTGTTATTAAGTAAAATGAAAAATTCTACCTGTTTATCTTCATTTCCTCGCCAAAATCTTCTGCATGTATTTTCCTAAAATATCAAATTCAAGATTCACGACGCTTTCCACACTTAACTGATGAAAATTGGTATGCTCCCAAGTGTACGGAATAATGGCCACGCTAAAACTATTATCTTTTGAATTGACAACCGTCAAACTTACGCCGTTGACACAAATTGAACCTTTTTCTACCGTAATATTATTGTTTGCAGCATCGTATTCAAATGAAATTAACCAACTTCCATTTTTATCTTCTATAGCGGTGCAGATGCCTGTTTGGTCAACGTGACCTTGCACGATATGTCCATCAAAACGTCCATGGGCTGGCATACAACGTTCTACGTTTACTTTATCTCCGAGTTTTAATTTACCTAAATTTGTCTTTTTGAGTGTTTCGTCAATGGCAGTAACTTTGTAGAAAGTTGACCCCAAGTCAACAACCGTCAAACAAACTCCATTGTGCGATACACTCTGGTCGATTTTTAGTTCATGAGCAATGCTTGATTCAAACGTAAAAGTAAGGTTTGTTCCTTCTGCATGAATATCTACTACTTGGGCGGTTGCCTCTACGATTCCTGTAAACATAATTATCTAATTTTTGAGCTGCGAATAACGTAAATTAAGGTCGGAAAAAGAACACTTTTTTGCTAAATTTACTAACTTAGCGAAAGGATTTATTCTACTTACTTTATAACAAACAAACCGTGCAAATATGTTTAAAAACAAAGTTTTTTTAGTAATAATGATACTTGGTATTATCGGAATCATGTTTTATTCGCTGAGTGGGTCAGAGAGTTATGCCGATACCATGAAAAAGCAACGAGATACTTTTCTTAAAAATTTGATGAGTGAAGACGATTCTCCAATAGCTTCGCTCAAAAATTTTTCAGGAATAAAATATTTTGATGCCGATAAAAACTTTATTATTGATGCTGACTTTAAAGCCGAAAGTGCAGGACAAGGAATGATTTTAATGACTGATAGCACGCAAACCGAAATAAAAAAAGCTGGAACGGCTACCTTTTCAGTCAATGGGAAAACATTTTTTGTGAGTCTTTTTGATGAAGGTGAACACTTTTTGTTTCCATTCAGAGATTTAACCTCTGGCAAAGAGACCTATGGCGGAGGGCGTTTTATTAATATTCCAAAAGAAAATCTTAAAAATGATAAATTAGAAATTGACTTCAATAATGCCCATAATTTTTATTGTGCTTATAATGAGAGTTACATTTGTCCGATTCCGCCAAAAGAAAACTTTATTGATGTCGAAATCAGGGCAGGGGAGAAGAAGTATAAAGAGTAAATTATGTGGAGCGAATCGGGCGGCGACCGCATCCTGTTCGTCTTACAGGAAAATGCTAATATTATCTTTTAATTCAATAAAGCGAACAGAATGTTCGCACCACAAAAAATGAAAAAACACTTCATTAAAACCCTAATCTTTCTTACAATCAGCTCGCTGGTGTTTTCGCAAGAACTAAAGACTATCGAGGCCTTCACGGCTGGCATGGAAAAAAAAGAAGGTTTCCTTACCTTTTACTGGAATGCAAAAGAGAACAAAATTTGGCTCGAAATTGATAAATTCGATACGGAATTGCTCTATTATCCTTCATTAGCACAAGGCGTTGGCTCAAACGATATTGGCCTTGACCGTGGCCGTCTGGGGCAAGAACACGTAGTGAAATTCCAACGAACAGGCAATAAAGTATTGATGGTTGAACCCAATTATGCCTATCGTGCCATTTCAAACGACCCACTCGAACGCCGAGCCGTTGAAGAATCTTTTGCTAAATCGGTTCATTTTGGCTTCGATGTAAAAGCCGAAAGTAATGGCAAAGTTTTGGTAGATTTAACCCCATTTTTATTGCAAGATGCCGTAGGAGCGGTGCAAGATATTGCTCGAACTCGACAAGGTGCTTATCGTTTTGATGCTTCAAGAAGCACAGTTTATTTACCTCATTGCAAAAGTTTTCCGAAAAATACGGAATTTGAAATGACTATTACGCTCACGGGCGAAAATGCGGGGCAGTATTTGCGTGAAGTCGTGCCAACGCCTTCAATCGTAACTATGAATCAGCATCATTCGTTTGTCGAATTACCTGATTTATCAAAAAATGAGTTTAAGCCCAGAGAATATGACCCAAGAATTGGATATGGTGGTATCGAATATTTTGATTATGCTACACCAATCAGCGAACCAATTATAAAAAGATATATTTCTCGCCATCGTTTGCAGAAAAAAGACCCAACGTCCATGATTAGTGAGGCTGTTAAGCCAATTATTTATTATATGGACCCAGGTGCTCCCGAACCTATTCGTTCGGCTCTGATGGAAGGTGGAGCTTGGTGGAATCAAGCATATGAAGCAGCTGGTTATAAAGATGCTTTTCAAGTAAAGTTGTTACCTGCCGATGCCGACCCGATGGATATTCGTTATAACCTCATTCAGTGGGTACACCGTAGTACACGTGGCTGGTCGTACGGGGCGAGTGTTATTGACCCAAGAACAGGTGAGATTTTAAAAGGTAAAGTTACCCTTGGTTCGTTACGTGTACGTCAAGATTTTTTAATTGCCCAAGGATTTTTAGGTAATTATGAAACGGATACTTCAAAAGTAAAAGAAATCACACAAATGTCGCTCGACCGCTTAAAGCAATTGGCGGCTCACGAAATTGGGCATACATTGGGTTTACCACACAATTATATTTCGAGTACAGCAGGTCGTGCTTCGGTGATGGACTATCCGCACCCATTGGTTGATTATGCCAATGGCAAATTTGACCTTTCTCGTGCCTACTCAATGGGAATCGGTGATTACGACAAGGCTTCAATCATTTGGGGATACCAAGATTTTCCAGCAACCGTTAACGAAAAAGTTGAGTTAGAGAAAATCGTGCAGAATACCCTTCGCAAAGGCTTACGTTTCTTGACTGACCAAGATGCACGCCCAGAAGGTTCGGTAAGTCCGACTACCCATTTGTGGGATAATGGTACAGATGCTACAACCGAGTTGAAAAGAGTAATGGAGTTACGTAAAATTGCTTTACAGAATTTTACGGAAAAGAAAATTACAAAGTCTACTCCAATGGCCAATTTGGAAGAAGTTTTAGTGCCGATGTATATGTTTCATCGTTTTCAGGTAGAGGCAGCTTCTAAAGTTTTGGGCGGTGCAGATTATAATTTTGCTTTGCGTGGCGATGGGCAAATTGTTTATGAGCCAGTGCCAGCTGCCAAACAACGTGAGGCTTTTAATGCTTTGATGGCTACACTTACTCCGCAGTTTTTGGCTGTTCCTGAGCATATCCTAAAAATGATTCCTCCTCGTGCTTTCAGATACGATGCTAATCCAAGAGAGACTTTCAAGCGTCATACAGGTCTTGCATTTGACCCACTTGCTCCTGCCGAAGCCGCTGCTGGTTTGACTTTACGAATGCTTCTGAATCCTGAGCGTTGTTCGAGACTCGTGAGCCAAAGAGTGTTGAAGGCAGATTTGCCAACTTTCTCAGAAATAACAAAGGAAATGAATAAAAAGCTGTGGAAAAAGCCTGAAATGGTTGATAATATGAGTTATTATGCTCAAATCGACCGAATGGTAGCGATGCAATACCTCGACCATTTGATGAAATTAGCTAATAATAAAGAAACAGCTTCGGAAGTGCGGATGAATGCCTACGCAGCCATTGATGATATCAAGACTTGGATAACTGGAAAACTGTTTGATGGAGGAGGGTTTGCAAGACTTACCTTATTGAAAATCAAGCAATTTGAAGAAAATCCAGAAGCTGTGATTTCATCAAACGCACTTACGCCGCCCGATGGTCAGCCGATTGAATCAGGCTATGATTGGTTGGGAACGGAGTGTGAGTGGTAATTCCAGACGCAGCGGTTAACGTGACTGAGAGGAAATAAAATTAAGAAAAGGCTTTCAAAATATTCTTTTTGAAAGCCTTTTCTTAATGGAATCGAAGTGTTTAAAAAAAAAGGCAGTAATTCTCTATCTAAGAGAAAATTACTGCTTGACCCCAAAAACTCCAAAAAACCATAACTCCGAGAAGTCATGTTACTATTTATTAAAGATTTTTATAAAATTGTTTATCAACCAATTTTCATCTGATTTTAGTAAAGATGTCATGGTGTTATCGGCAAATACCGAAACCTTGCTTATATCATTTACTATTTTCAGGAATTCTTCTTTCTCGGCAGTGTCGGGCTGTATTCCCTCTTTCAAATCTTCCATTGCCTCAATTAGTGGCCCGATTTCTCGGCGTCGTCGCTCTTTTGCAATTTGCTTAGCAACTTTCCAAATATCCTTCTCCGCTATGAAATACTCCTTTCTTTCGCCTGGTAAGAGTTGTTTATAAATCAATCCCCAATCCATCAAATCTCTGAGGTTCATGTTCACGTTTCCTCTCGAAATTTGTAGGTCGGCCATGATTTCATCAGCATTCATAGACTTAGACGAAAGCAAAAGCAATGCGTGTATCTGAGCCATCGTACGGTTTATACCCCACTGCGTGGCCAGCGTACCCCATGTATGGATAAACTTGTCTTTTGCTTCTTTTAATTCCATTAATGACATCTTTGTTTTTAAACTTTTTATATGTTAGCACGTAAGCTTTTGTACCCCAAAGTAAAATAACCTTTTTGAATTTTCAAAATATTCTGAAAGTTTTTTTGTTTTTATTTTTATCGTATTTGTTGAGTGGTACAAAAAGTTAATTCTTTGATTGATAGTTATTTAGCACATAATCGACTATTTATCAATACTCTTTGTTGGGGATTATGTGTAGAAAAAACAAAAAAACTTTTAACATTATAAAAAAGTTTTTGTTGGGGTCGAATGAAATGCAACTTTTTTTCTTGAGTTGAATAATTACTTGGCTTTTATAATGACAAATTGCCTATCTTTTCTTTACTTCGTGCTATAAAAAATTAACAAATTATGTTTTCTGTACAGACTTATACCGAGCGTCGAAACGCACTCAAAAAAGCAGTTGGAAGTGGCTTAATTCTGATAATGGGTAACGAAGAAGCTCCCATGAATTACCATGATAATACCTATCGTTTTCGTCAAGATAGCAATTTTTTATATTTTTTCGGAATTAGTCATGCTGGGCTGGCTGCCATTATTGATATAGATTCAGGTGAAGAAATTATCTTCGGTCACGAATTTACGATGGACGATATTATTTGGGTAGGCCCACAGCCAACTTTGGCCGAGCAAGCTCGCATGGTGGGTGTGTATCGCACCGAAGAACCTTCAAAACTAACTGAAAAGCTAAAAAAAGCACCAAAAGTGCATTTTACTCCACCGTATCGTTTCGATAACATGATTCGAATGAGCGAATGGTTGGGGATTACGACGGCAGAATTGAAAGAAAAAGCGTCGATTGAGTTGATAAAAGGAATTGTGGCAATACGCTCAATAAAGACTGAAGAGGAAATTGTGCAAATGGAAGATGCCGTAAATATTACCCGTGAAATGCACATTACGGCCATGCAACTGACGGCAGCTGGCAAAAAAGAGTACGAGATTGCAGCAGCTATTCATGCCAAAGCCCGTGAAGGTGGCGGAGACTTGGCATATCCAATTATTTTTTCGGTCAATGGACAAACGCTGCACAATCATTATCACGGAAATACCATGACCGAAGGCCGTTTAGTTATTAATGATTCGGGAGCAGAAAATACGATGTTTTATGCGGGCGATATTACCCGTACGATTCCCGTAAGCAAACGTTTCACTGAAAAACAAAAAGAGATTTATAATTTGGTACTGAAAATGGAAATGGAGTCGATTGCGGCACTTCGACCAACTATTCAATACCGAGAAATTCATCTTTCAGCCAACAGAATTATGCTCGAAGGCATGAAAGATTTAGGCTTTTTGAGCGGTGATATTGATGAAATGCTTGCTTTAGGCGTGCAAGGGCTTTTTATGCCTCACGGTTTGGGGCACCAAATTGGGCTTGATGTGCATGATATGGAAGATTTGGGCGAAAAATATGTGGGCTACCGAGATGGTTTGGAACGAAGCACGCAGTTAGGTCTAAAATCGCTTCGTTTGGCAAAAGAACTCGAAGCGGGTTTTGTGCTGACGGTTGAGCCTGGTATTTATTTTATTCCAGAATTGATTGATAAATGGAAGTCAGAAAATAAGTTTACGAACTTTGTGAACTACTCAAAACTTGAAGGGTATCGAGATTTCGGTGGCGTCAGAATCGAAGATAATTGCTTGGTTACAGAAACGGGTAGTAAAACACTCGGAAATCCAATTCCGAAAACTGTCGAGGAGGTTGAGGCTTTGAGAGGGTAAAAAAGTAGAGCCGTTGCCTCTGGATAGACAACGGCTCTACTTTTTCATTCTTAATACTAATTAAGTTATTCCACCCAATCAGCAATAAAAAGATTAGTATCTCTTGTGCCACCATTATTGCGGTTTGAACTGAAAATCAGCTTTTTACCATCATAGCTAAACATTGGAAAAGCATTGAAATTGCTTTCGGTTGTGATTTTTTGAAGGTTTGTTCCATCAATATTTATTAGATACAACTGAAAATCATAGCCACGTTGTGAATGATGATTTGACGCAAAAATGATTTTATCGCCTTTTGGCGTGAAGTAGGGGGCCCAATTGGCTTTTCCCAATTTAGTGATTTGTTTCAAATCTGAACCATCAACATTACAAGTGAAAATTTCCATGTTAGTTGGGGCAACCAAGTTTTTCTTTAGGTTTTCTTTATATTCAGTTTTTTCTTCCTCGCTCGAAAAACGTGAGGCACGGAAAACCAATTTCTTGCTATCGGGCGAGAAAAATGCCCCACCATCATAGCCCAATTCATGGGTGATTTGCTTGACGTTTTTACCATCGATGTCCATAATGTATAAATCTAAATCACCATTCCGAGTGCTGGTAAATACAATCTTTTTCCCATCGGGCGAAACCGTCGCTTCTGCATCATAGCCTGGGGTATTCGTCAAGCGTCTTTTTACTTTTCCTTTCAAATCAGCCACATAAATATCAAAACTATCATAAATTGCCCAGAGGTATTTTTTGCCCATATCTGGCACTGGTGGGCAAGCATGTCCACCACTTTCGTGTGTGCTTCCGTAGAGAATTTCTTTTCCGTTTGGCATAAAAAAGCTACAAGTAGTGCGACCAAAACTCGTACTGATAAAGTCAGGACGAACCTTTGGGTCTTTCAAGCCTTTTTCAACATCCATATAAAAAATCTGGTCGCATGAAAGCCCCCACGCTGGGTTATCCGACTGGAAACTAATGTATTTGCTATCACGGCTAAAATAAGCTTCGGCATTATTACCGCCAAATGTGAGTTGACGAACGTTTTTAAGGTGTTTTTCTTCGGGTGCTTGTGCAAGCACAAGGCTTGTGAAAAATAGAAAGACTAATGTGTTGAAAGAAGTATGTTTCATAAGGAATAGTTGAAATTGTATTTTATTGAGTAAAGGTATGACAGAATAAGTTTTTTATGAAAAATAATTAATAATACTCGAAAAAACTTTAAAATAAATCAAAAATAGACAAAATAAGGCTTAGAAAAATGTATTTTTGTAGCTTATTTTTAAGCCCCTGCTATTATGAATAGACTTCTCTTATTGTTTATCTCATTTTTATTTTTTCTTCAAACTCAGGCTCAACAAACCTCAACAGTAAAATTTATTACTGAAAAAATTAAACTTGATGGTATTCTTGATGAGCAAGCATGGCAAAATGCCGAGCAACTACCTGCATTTTGGCAGTTTTTTCCGAAAGATAGCGTAAAAGCAAAATATCAAACCGAAATCATGTTGGCTTATGATGACAAGAATGTGTATATCGGAGCCAAATTATATTCGCCAGGGAATAATTACGTAACGCCTTCATTTCGTCGAGATTTCAGGGCTGGAGGAAACGATAACGTGAGTTTTTTGTTTGATACCTTCAATGATAAAACCAACAGCTTCTTGTTTGGCATGAATCCGTACGGAGTTATGCGTGAAGCTTTGCTTTATAATGGTGGTACTGCCAACGAATATTTCAATATGTATTGGGATAATAAATGGAGTGCTGTCTCAAAAATGTATAACGGCTATTGGATATGTGAGTTGGCTATTCCGCTGACAACGTTGCGTTTTAAGGAAGGAAGTACACAATGGAATTTTAAGGCATATAGGTTTGATACACAAGCCAATGAGCAATCGACATTAATGCGGATTCCTCAAAATCAGATTATTATGAATTTGGGTTACTCGATGCCAATTGTATTTGAAAAACCACTGAAAAAGTCGGGAGCAAATATTTCGTTGATACCTTATTTATCGGCCAGTACTACGCATGATTTTGAACATCCTGAAAATCCTGCGGCGGGCAATAAACTTAATTTTGGGGGTGATGCTAAAATCGGAATAACATCGGGCTTGAACCTTGACCTGACGGCAAATCCTGATTTCTCGAATGTAGAAGCCGACCGTCAAGTAGTTAATTTGACTCGTTTTGATGTTAATTTTCCTGAACAACGACAGTTTTTCTTAGAAAATTCCGACCTCTTTACGGGTTTTGGTAGCTACAATACCAATCCATTTGTGCCGCCATCAGGCACGCTTGGGCCTGCAGCTGGAAATCAGTTGGTAAGCCCATTTTTTTCTCGACAAATCGGCATTAGCCTTGATACCGTTACAGGCACAAACGTGCAGAATAGAATCTTGTATGGTGCAAGAATTAGTGGTAAAATTGATGACAACTGGCGTGTGGGTTTGCTCAATACACAAACATCGGCTGATGCTTTTAAAGGTACACCAAGCATGAATTATTCGGTAGCTGCTTTACAGCGAAAGGTGTTCGGTCGCTCGAATATTGCTGCAATTTTTGCCAATAAACAAGTACTGGGTAAAGAATTGGCAGGAATTAACAGCTATAATCGTGTGGCTGGACTTGAATATAATTTGGCATCGAAGGATAATCGTTGGAGCGGGAAAGTCTTTTATCATCAAGTTTTTAGTCCGATTGTTACGAGCGAAAAGTTTGCTCATGGTTTTATGCTCAATTATAGTGTTCGGAAGTTAATTGCCAAGTGGTCGCACGATTGGGTTGGGAAAGGTTTTGATGCTGAGATTGGTTTTGTACCAAGAAAGAACTTCTTTCATATAAACCCTACAATTGGTTTCAATATTTTTCCTAAATCACGCACCTTTAACCGAATCAGTTATGGGGTGGCGTATGACCAATATAATCAACCTAGTTTGGGTGTAACAGACCGCCAAGCTGGTCCGTTTTTATTGCTGGGTTTTCAGAATACGACCAATATCTTGATGACTTTTAACCAAAACTATACTTATCTATTCAAAGATTTTGATGCACTCAGAAGTAATTATAAACTTCCTATTTTGAAAAAAGGAACGAGTTATACCTACTATAATTTTTCGGCTAATTATGTGTCTGATTTACGTAAGAAACTGGCTATTGCTTTTCAACCTTTAGTGGGTCAATATTTTGATGGTAATATTGTGAGTTTGGTAGGCACGGCCACATATCGTTTCCAACCTTATGGTTTTTTATCAGTTAATTTTAGCTACAATAAAATCAATCTTTCTACGGGTAAAAATCAAGTCTATTTGGTAGGGCCAAAACTGGATTTAACCTTCTCAAAGAGCATTTTCTGGACGAGTTATGTGCAGTATAATAGCCAATTTAAGAACGTCAATGTCAATTCTCGCTTACAATGGCGTTTTGCTCCTGTGTCTGATTTCTTCTTGGTTTATACTGATAACTATAATTCAGAAACTTGGATGCCCAAAAACCGTGCAATCTTGGCAAAGGTAACTTATTGGCTGAATCTCTGATTTTTGGGTACTGGTGAATTAGTTAATGGGAAATTAGTTATCGGAGAAGTAACATAGAAAAATATTCATTGCCGTCTGCTTTAGCTGACGGATACTGAAAAGAATACTATATTGGCTTTAGCCAAAACATTTTTTGGATAGTTTGGCTAAAGCCTAATATGGTATATTCTCCTATATATCCGTCAGCTAAAGCAGACAGCAATGAGTTTTGTTGCTCAGATGATAAGATAATTATGACAATAGTATCTTATGCTCAAAAGGTGTAAGGCCTGTCAAGAAAACGTGCATTCCTTCGGTGCGTAGGCTACCAAAATGTGATGTGTACATTTCGCCTTCGAGCCCACGCAATCTTGAATGTTTGAAAGTACCTTCGCCAAATTTGATGCTGTCTTTTCCAAACTGATATTCGCCAGTACCGCTTTCGAGTGTATAATTATCAGAATCGTCATCCAATTTTTTCACGCCAATAAGTTGTCCGCCCTCTTTAAAACAAAATTCAATCGTTACTCTCACACCATCAGCACCTTTTACGGCAAAATTCAATTCAACACCACTATTTTTTTCTTCTACACTAATAATAGTTTCTATGTTTTTGATATTGCTCTGTCGGCGATTCTCAAAATCCATTTTATTCCAAAAACGCCCATCGGTGCTTTTCGAGTGTTTATAATCTCCGTCGGCTCTCTTGAATTTAGCTGGTAGAGGCTGATAATAAGGAGCTTCGATTCGCTGACTTAGTATATATTTATTACTTTCTTTCTTCAAACCATCGCTTCTGAAATAGCCTGTACTAAAGAAATCTGTTGAAAAACGCATATACTTTAAGATAGCCTCACCCTTGCGAAAAGTGAAGAAATTAGCACTCGTCGAACGCCCCGAACCAATAATTGTTGGTTTATCAGTACCACCAAAAATCGTCATGGTTCTATCGTTTCTACGGACTCTGACCAGATTTGTCGTCTTAAAAAACTGCTCAAAGTTTGTGTTCAAAATTGCGGGTTTGGGTAGTGGTTTACGTAATTCAGTGTCTTCGGTAAAGAATGCCAGTAAATCGGGCATTGTTTTCTCGTCGAAGCCTTTGGTTTGCTCAATTTGCTTACTGATGGCGGCAAATTCGGCATTGTTATCGTGCAAAGCCATGTGGCGATAATCTAAATAAAACGGCAGCACATTCATGCCAATAAACTGGTCTTGTCGTCTCGAATCGTTGGTTGCAACTTCGCCGTTTGGCTCCATGTAATAATAAGTCATTAGGAGGTTTTTACGCACATAATCGTATAGTTTTGGGCGTTTTAATAATCGAGCAACCGTAATTAAGCAATTATTAGTTACTTCTCCGTAAATCATGCTTCGCTCAAGATAATGGCCATCGGCATCAATAAAGATATTTTCTGAGAGCCATTCATCAATCCGATTGACGTATTTTTTATCGGGATATAAATCATTGATTCGTGCTAAAGCCGCCGAAATTACCCAACGGTGGTTAGGCGTATGCACACCGCCCGTACGCATGGCTTTGCCCGCTTTCAAAATAAATTCTTTCAAAAGCGATTTTACTTCCGAAAGGGCAGGCATTGTAAGTTTTCGTAAAATTGCATCAGCGGCACAGATTGGTTCTAAGATAAAAGCCGTGTCGGGCGGAGAAGCTAAATTTCCGAGGTCGAGCGTGCCATCCGTTTTTTGATATTTAATCAGAAAACGTAAGATTTTGGTCATATATGGCACGAGGAAATCCTTCTGATAAAACAGAGAAGTGGGTTCGGCCAAAGCTGCTGAAAGGTTGGCAAAATCGAAACCCAATCGGCGACGAATGTCGGTAATTTCGGGTTCTAAGGCTTTCAGAAGTTTATCTACTTCTTGGTTATTGGCTTTTACGACTTTCTCAAAAAAAACATCATTATCATTTGCCCATGAAAAATAAGGCGAAAAAGTCAAAAAAGTGCCTATTCTGAGGCATTGTTTGAGAAAAGCTTGTCGAGTAATATTAGGCATTTTTAGGGTTGAATTTTAGGTTGTAAAAGTATATGGAAGACATGGGCTTTCAAATGATTTATTGCTCAAAATTGATACTTTATTCAAACACAATCCTAAAATTGCCTAAATTGTAGCCTTAAAATTAGTTAGAAGATTAAAATTGCCCCAATGGAACAGAAAATTTACAAAAATCCATATATCTCTTTACTGAAAACCGCTTGGAAATATGCCAAACATGAACGCAAACGATATTTATTGATTTACACCCTATTTGCTCTGGCCAATGTGGTTTTTTCTCTCAACCCAATTCTATTTGGGTGGTTTATTGATAAAATTCAACACGATTTTCAGTATACAATCAAATATACGGTTTGGTATGCTTTGGGTTATTTGGGACTAAAGCTTTTGGAATGGGCTTTTCATGGCCCTGCTCGTATCATGGAGCGACAATTGGCTTTTAATTTAAGTCGAAATTTCTTGCAAGAAATGTATCATCAGGCACTCCATTTGCCCGTAAAATGGCATCAAGACCACCATAGTGGCTCAACCATCAACCGAATCAGAAAGGCTTACGAGGCACTAAAAAACTTCTTTCAAAATGGATTTATGTTTTTACATGCACTCTCAAAGTTTGTGTTTTCGTTTGGAGCAATGCTGTATTTTTCGCCACTTTTTGGGGTAATCGGTATTATGATTGGTATTTTTACAGTTTGGGTAATTTTTAAGTTCGATAAACCTTTCATCAAAACCCTCGACGAGGTAAACGAAAAAGAGCATACGATTTCCTCAACTCTTTTCGACAGTCTTTCCAATATCATTACGGTTATTACGCTGCGTTTGGAGAAAAGCATGGAGTCGGGTTTGATGGCAAAAGTGAAAGATTTATTCCCACCATTCCGCAAAAATGTGGCAATAAACGAATGGAAATGGTTTACGGCCGAAATGTTGGTTGGGCTAACGTATGTGGTCATCACGGTTGGTTATGTGTATCAAAATTATGAACCAACTAAGGTTTTTTATGTGGGTGGTTTGGTGACACTTTTAGGTTTTGTGAATCAGTTTACGAGTGTCTTTCATGATGTGGCTTGGCAATATACTGAAATTGTTCAGTATAATACCGATGTACAAACGGCTCGCTCAATTGGTGATGATTATGCCAATAATCACCGAGCCGAAACAACCATTGCTTTACCACAAAATTGGCAGACGATTGCGATTGATAAGCTTAGTTTTTCGCACCGAGATACGTATGATGAAGGTCATGCTCCGCAAAGTTTACATGATATTTCGATAAAGATTCAGCGAGGTAAGAAAATTGCGTTTATAGGCGAAAGTGGAAGTGGGAAAAGTACATTACTTGCCTTACTACGAGGACTTTACGAACCAGAAGTTGGACTGAAATTTGAAGTGGATGGAAACGCATTTCAGATGGCAACACTTAATGAAACCGTAACGTTATTCCCACAAGAACCAGAGATTTTTGAGAATACGATACGATATAATATCACGCTCGGATTGCCTTTTGAGGAGGCCAATGTTTGGAAAGTTTGTGAAGAAGCTTACTTTACAGATACCGCTAAAAACCTTCCAAACGGACTGGAATCGAGTATTCAGGAAAAAGGTGTGAACCTTTCGGGTGGACAAAAACAGCGGTTGGCTTTGGCTCGTGGAATTTTGGCCGCTCAAACCAGCGAAGTGGTGCTGATGGACGAACCAACGAGCAGCGTTGACCCCAAAACCGAAGCATTGATTTATGAGCGTTTGTTTGAAACTTTCTCCGAAAAAGCTGTCATTTCATCGCTTCATCGCTTGCATTTACTTCGCTATTTCGATTATGTGTACGTACTCAGTCAAGGAAAGATAGTCGCCGAAGGTACTTTCGAGGTTTTGAAAGCTACGAATCCAATTTTTCAAGAACTTTGGAAGCATCAGGAAGTGGAGGGGTGAATGTGAATAGCTTAAGCTTTATTTGTAGAATTGTCTTTTAGTCTTTGAAAACTATTCCAAACGCTTCTTAAAACACTTTCATTAGCTCCATAAATTTCATTATTGGCTATTTGGGTAGTGTTTAAATTAATGGTGTGAACAAATTCATAAGGTACGTACAGATACGTCAAAGGTTTTAAAGCTGAACTCTTTTTTGATAATATTTTCGAGGAAATTTGAATAGCAATATTTTTAGATAAGGGATATATAAACGTAAAGTTACCAGTAAATTTAGTGTTATATAGTAGCCCCGATTCAATACAAAAACCTGGATTATCAGAAGTAATAAATTGATTATTAGTTGGAACACATAGAATTTGCCATTCTAAACTTAATAGTAAGAAGTTTAGGTAATAATGTATAGGTGTACTTTCGAAATGTCTATTCAGTAAAAGAAAGCTATGGAGGTCTTTCGAAGAGTTTTTTTTTAAATTTTCTTTAGCCATGTAGATAAAATTAATCGCAGATTCAATCGGTAAATTATATTCTTTTGAAATATGTTCTATAAAAGAACCGTCATTAATTATTTCATTCGCTACATTATTAATTGTCGTAGAATAATCAGATTTTCGAAAAAAAGGATTTCTAAATTTAATATCTACTAAACCAAAAATTAGTTTCTTACAATCATCCAAGGTTAAAAAGGATTGTTTAGCTTCGATTTTATCGATTATTTTACCTAAATAATTCTCGTATTTTTGGAATACATTTTTTTCAATATAAAATGGGTCGTTTATGTTGTAGGACGTAAGTAAGCTTTCATTATCAAATTTATAGTAATCTTTTTCGTAGCATATTGCTGTTGTGGTAAAATATTTAATTTTTTTTAGTGATTTTACATCTAATTTGCACTTGAAAATTTGCTTATTTCGATTGGTAAACTTTTCTAAATATCCTTTTTGTGGAACAAGATGGTGGTTTCTTGGATTATTAGTCATAGCAAAATATAAATTGGAATTTTAATTACTACAGTACAAAAAAGGGGTGATATAATCACCCCTTTTACTAATCAAAACTTCGGCACAAAGCCCATATTCCACCAAATAAAGGCGTAAATATCAGCAGTCGATTCGAGGTTTTTCTTCGTATTACTCGCTCCGTGACCAGAGTTGGTGTCAATCTTTATCAATAATGGATTTTTGCTGCTTGCTGCTCCTTTTTCTTGTAAAGTAGCCGCATATTTGAATGAGTGGGCAGGCACAACTCTATCATCGTGGTCAGCCGTTGTAATGAGCGTGGCAGGATAATTTACGCCCGATTTGATATTATGAATTGGTGAATACCCGTACAATGTTTTAAATTCATCGGCATTATCCGACGAACCATAATCGGCAATCCAGTTCCAACCGATTGTAAATTTCTGGAAACGCAACATATCCATCACACCCACTTGTGGAATGGCCACTTTTGCCAAGTCTGGACGTTGATTCATGACTGCCCCAACTAAAAGACCGCCATTTGAGCCACCACGAATCGCCAAATGAGCATTATCACAATATTTTTGAGCAATCAAATATTCACCTGCTGCTATAAAATCATCAAAAACATTCTGCTTTTTGAGTTTCATACCTTGTTCGTGCCATTTTTCGCCATATTCGCCACCGCCACGCAGGTTAGCCGAGGCATAAACGCCACCTTGCTCTAAAAATGGAATCAAAGTTGGACTAAAACCTGGGTTCAAGTTTACATTAAATCCACCATAACCATAAAGCAAAGTTGGATTTTGCCCGTTGAGTTTCAAGCCTTTCTTATAAACAATAAACATCGGAATTTTTGTGCCATCTTTACTTGTGTAGAAAACCTGTTTTGTTTCAAAATCAGTCGCTTTAAAATCTACTTCTGGCGAGCGGAAAACCGTACTTTTCTTGCTCGCAATATCATATCTAAAAATAGTAGGAGGGTAGTTGAAAGTGCTAAACGTATAAAATACAAATTTATCGTCCGCTTCTCCACCAAAGCCTCCAGCTGAGCCGAGTGACGGCAACTGTACTTCATTTTCAAGTTTACCGTTGAAATCATAGACATATACACGAGTCGTAACGTCTTTCAAATACAAGGCAAATAATTTTCCACCCGCCGAGCTTACGCCTTGTAATGGTTCGGGTTTTTCGGGTAAAATCGTTGACCATTTACCAGTGGCAATGTCAAATTTTTCTACTTTATCATTGGGAGCATTGTGGTTGGTTTGAACCCAAAATGCTTGCCCGATATTATCAACAATGCTATAACTCGAATTAGTAATGTCTGCAATAATTGGCTTAAATTCCTTTTCGCCCGCCGCCTTAAAATACAAGGCGTTGCCATCTTTACCTTTACCACGGTCTGAAATGCTCAAGAAAGCAAATTTTTGGTCTTCGCTCGTATAAACGCCATTGAAGCGTTGTGGATTAGCTTTATCTTCAAAAACTAACTCATCTTCGGCTTGACTTGTGCCTACTTTATGGAAAAATACTTGATGATTTTCATTTTTAGCGGCCAACGCACTGCCTTCTGGTTTCGGATAACGACTATAATAAAAACCATTCCCTTGCCAAGAAATACCCGAAACTTTCACCCATTCAAGCTTTTCGCTGAGGTTTTGTTTCGTGGTCATATCCATTATCACAATATCTTGCCAGTCAGAACCACCTTTCGATAAGGCCATAGCTCCATATTTTCCATCTTTCGATAATACAAATTGAACCAAACGAGTAGTGCCATCGGCCGAAAGTTTATTGGGGTCAATGACTAATTCGGGCGTGCCATCAAGTCCTTTTTGACGGTAAAGCACCGACTGATTTTGCAGTCCATCATTTTTGTAAAAATAAAACCATTCACCTTTACGTGAAGGCGACGAATATTTGGGGTAATTATAAATTTTCTCCAAACGTTTCATTATTTCGCCACGATACGGAATTTGCTCGAAGTATTTATTCGTTACTTCATTTTGCTGTTTCACCCATTCGGCAGTTTCGGCCGAACGGTCATCTTCGAGCCAACGGTAAGGGTCGGCAACTACGGTACCATGATAGGTGTCGGTGTGGTCGATTTTTTTTGTTACTGGATAATTGTACTGAGCCATTGCTAAACTGGGGAACAAAAGAGAAATTAGAACTTTTTTCATAGTTTTTTCAAGGTCTAATGGTAAGTCTGACCATTTTTGTTAGTGATGAATAAATTTGTAGAACAAGTTTTTAACTTGTCAACGATAGAGTAACTGCATTTTAATGAACAAACAACTATCAATCAAAGAAGTTTTATTAATTTGCTTCTAATCAACAAAATCTACAAACAAATGTACGGAATAAAATCGTTTGAAATAAAGAAATTTGGGACGAAAAGTGTAGAAAAAATACCCGATTTAGTGGCTTGGGAAGAGCCTTTAGAAATACGGATAGGGTTTGGGAATGAGCAAAATCGACAACAAAAGAGTATTGCAGTTACGATGCGAACGCCCACTGGGCATGATTTTGAGCTGGCATTAGGTTTTTTATATACCGAAGGTATTATTGTTTCGTTTGATGACATTTTGAGTATTCGATATTGCGTAGATGCAGGTCGACAAGCTCAAGAAAACATTGTAAGGGTTGAGTTAAAGCCAAATATTGAGGCAGATTTAAGTAAAATTGAACGAAATTTTTATGCGACTTCAAGTTGTGGAGTCTGCGGTAAAGCATCTATTGAGAGTATTCAACAGCAGTGTAAGATATTGATAAATGATAGTATTAGAGTGTCAGCTACTTCTATTCAGTCGTTAATCAATGTTCTGAAAGAAAAACAAGTATTTTTCAAGCACACAGGTGGGCTTCATGGGGCATTGGTCGTAAGTTTATCAGATGTAGGATTAAGCATACTTCGTGAAGACATAGGTCGTCATAATGCACTTGATAAAGTCATTGGGGCAGGGTTACAAGCTAATCTTTTACCCTTGAATGATGGTATTTTGGTTATGAGTAGTCGAGCGAGTTTTGAAATCATACAAAAGGCTGCCGCAGCACAAATTCCAATTGTTGCGTGCATAGGAGCACCATCAAGTTTAGCTATCGAAACCGCACAAAATTTTGGGATTACACTCATTGGATTTTTGAGAAATGATGGATTTAATGTTTATTCACATCATAATCGAATTAAAGAAAAATGATTTTCTCTTAACGGAATTTATTCCGTTTCAAACAAAAAGCAATTCCTTTGTTCCTTTAACCATTGAATTTATTCAATAAACTATCATAAAAGTAGATTTTTCATTATGTTTGAAAATGCAAAATATTATGTCGAAAATAAATCCTCAACCACCGACCGATTTCACGGGAATCGAAACTTCAAAGCCTGCCAACGAAGCAGCGGGTTTTACAGCTGTGTTGTCATCAATGAAGCACATTTTTGGTGCAATGCCTGTAAATAGAGGCTTAAAGGCTCTGTTTAAACTTAACCAAAAAGAAGGAGTCGATTGTCCGAGTTGTGCATGGCCAGACCCTGACGGCGAACGTTCAAAAGTAGCTGAATATTGTGAAAATGGAGCAAAAGCCATTGCCGAAGAAGCTACAACCAGAAAAGTAACGCCAGTTTTTTTTCAAAAATATTCTGTTGCCGAACTTTCGCAAAAATCAGATTATTGGCTCGGTCAGCAAGGGCGTTTGACACACCCTTTAGTTTTGCGAGAAGGACACACCCATTACGAGAAAATATCTTGGGAAGAATCTTTTAAACTCATTGGTAATCAGCTAAATAGTTTATTGTCGCCCGATGAGGCAATATTTTATACATCGGGTCGAACGAGCAACGAAGCCGCTTTTTTATACCAATTATTTATCCGAATGTATGGCACAAACAATATGCCCGATTGTTCGAATATGTGCCACGAATCAAGTGGTTCGGCTTTGGGCGAAACTTTGGGTTTAGGCAAAGGTTCGGTCAGATTAGATGATTTTGAAAAAGCCGAAGTCATTATGATTTTAGGCCAAAATCCAGGCACAAATCACCCAAGAATGCTTGCTGCTCTCGAAAAAGCTAAACGTGCGGGTGCAAAGATTATTTCAATAAATCCTTTGATTGAAGCAGGTTTATTGAAATTTAAACATCCACAAGAAATGCGAGATGTGTTTTTCGGTGGCGAAAAACTGACTGATATTTACCTGCAAATTAGAATCAATGGAGATTTGGCTTTGCTCAAAGCAATGAATAAACTTTTACTCGAAGCTGAGCGGAAATTTGGAAACGTATTTGATAAAGATTTTTTAATTAATCAAACAGAAAACTATGAAAATTATATAAAAAGTATTGAAAATGAAAATTTAGAGCAACTTTCGACCATTTGTGGCATAGACTTAGATGATATAAAAGCAGCCACTCAATTGCTGATTGACCATAAAAAAATCATTGTTTGTTGGGCAATGGGCCTTACTCAACACAAAAACTCGGTCGTTACGATTCGAGAATTGGTAAATCTTTTGTTGCTCAAAGGAAGCATCGGAATTGAAGGCGGAGGCACTTGCCCCGTGCGTGGACATTCAAATGTACAAGGCGACCGCACGATGGGAATTTACGAAAAACCACCTAAAGTTTTGCTTGATAATCTGCAAAAAGTCTTTGGTTTTGAACCACCACGCAAACATGGTTTCGATACGATTGAAGCCATTAAAGCGATGTCCGAAGGCAAAGCAAAAGTTTTTGTGGCAATGGGTGGAAACTTTCTTTCTGCCACACCCGATACCGAGTTTACGGCTAAGGCTCTCCAAAGTTGCGATTTAACTGTTCAGGTTTCGACAAAACTCAATCGTAGCCATTTAGTTCACGGAAAAACGGCATTAATTTTACCAACTCTGGGGCGTACAGACCTTGATATCCAAGCCGATGGCGAACAATTTGTTTCGGTTGAAGATTCGATGGGTGTGGTGCATAGTAGTAAAGGAGTGTTAGAGCCAATTTCAGACCATTTATTGTCCGAACCAGCCATTATTGCAGGAATTGCCAATGCTACTTTGAAAGGTACAAGTCTTGATTGGGATAAACTTGTAGCGAATTATGACAACATCAGAGATTTGATAGAAAAGACAATTACAGGCTTTGAAAAATACAATCAAAGAGTTCGTCAAGATGGTGGTTTTTATTTGCCCAATCTTCCTCGTGAACGAAATTTTTCGACCGATACAAGCAAAGCGAAGTTTTCAATCAATGAATTAAAAACTGTTCAATTACTTGATAATGAGTATCTTATGATGACTATTCGCAGCCATGACCAATTTAATACGACCATCTATGGGTTAGATGACCGATATAGAGGAATCTATAATGAACGAAGAATCATTATGATGAACGAAACTGACATGGCGGAAGCAAAATTAGACAAATACCAAGTAGTAAACTTATACAACAATCACGGAGGAGTAGAGCGAGTTGCCGAGAAATTTATAGTAGTACCTTACAATATTCCCCGAAAGTGCGTAGCCACCTACTTTCCCGAAGCCAATGTTTTAGTACCGATTGATAGTTTTGCTGATATTAGTAAAACACCAACGTCAAAATCGGTAGTCATTACGATAAATAAGGCCGTCTAACCCTTACTGTGGACGACGTTCCTTATGAGAAACAAAAAAAGATGTTTTAAAAATAGTATTTTTAAAACATCTTTAAAAAAATAAAACTTCCCTTTAGGGTGTGGCAATTATTCTACCGTTACTGACTTCGCCAAGTTACGAGGTTGGTCAACGTTTCTTCCACGCATAACTGCAATGTAGTAGGATATCAATTGTAGCGGAATTGAAGTTAATAATGGAGATAAAAGTTCATTGGTTTTCGGAACTTCAATCGTAAAATCAACCATACTCGGAATTTGCGTATCTCCTTCTGTCACAATCGCAATTACTCGCCCTTTACGAGCCTTTACTTCCTGAATATTCGATACAATTTTTTCGTAAGAACTATCTTTGATGGCGATAAATACCACAGGCATATCTTCGTCAATCAAGGCAATTGGGCCGTGTTTCATTTCTGCCGCAGGATAACCTTCTGCATGGATATACGAAATTTCTTTCAGTTTCAACGCACCTTCCAAAGCAACAGGGAAGTTTAGCCCACGACCTAAAAAGATAAAGTTTGACGCAAACGTGAAGAGTTTGGCGATATCTTTTACTTTATCGGTATTTTTCAGAATCTTCTCAACTTTGGCAGGAATTGCATCTAAACCAAAGATTAATTCACGATAAAGCTCATTGCTGATAATGCCTTTTTTCTGAGCAACTGCAATCGCAATCAAACTCAAAACTGTTACTTGTGCTGTAAAAGCCTTTGTACTTGCCACGCCAATTTCTGGACCTGCGTGCGTATAAACACCTGCATGAGTAATACGTGCAATTGAAGAGCCCACTACATTACAAACACCCAAAATAATTGCACCTTTCGACTTTGCCAATTCTAAAGCAGCCATTGTGTCGGCAGTTTCACCCGATTGTGAGATGGCAATCACTATATCCCCTTCTTTAATGATAGGATTTCTGTAACGGAATTCTGAAGCATATTCAACTTCTACGTTGATACGTGCCAATTCTTCCAACAAATATTCTCCAACTAAGCCAGCGTGCCACGATGTTCCGCAAGCTACAATTACGATACGTTTTGTTTTAGCAATTTTATCGAGATAACCGCCCAAACCACCCAAAAGTAGCATTGTCTCTTCTGGATTGATACGTCCTCGCATTGAATCGGCAATCGAGCGAGGTTGTTCAAAAATTTCCTTCAACATGAAATGCTCATATCCACCTTTTTCAATGGCTTCGAGTTCTAATTCAACTGTTTGAATGTACGGGTCAATTTCTTCATTCGATAAGTTCTTGACAGTTAATTCATTATCTTTTATGATTGCTATTTCGTAATCATCTAAATAAATTACTTCTTTGGTATATTCAATAATTGGAGTAGCGTCTGATGCAAGAAAATGTTCGTTTTCACCTACACCAATCACCAATGGACTGCCCTTGCGAGCTGCTATTAACTGTGTTGGATTTTCAGCATCCATAATGACAATGGCATACGCACCTACAACTTCGTGTAAGGCAACTCTTACTGCTTCTTGGAGCGAACAGTTTTTGTTTTTCTG
>JAIYBU010000186.1 GCA_027488335.1 Cytophagaceae bacterium | reverse complement strand
CCAATATGTATGTATTGGGGAATAATGAAATTGGTGAAAGTCTATAAAAAAGATATAAAATTTTTGCCCCAACTTACTTACTTAGCTTTGTTATTTGTGCCATTTCTTGCGATTTGTGGCTCTTTTTACTACCGGAATTATGTATTGATAGGCTCGCCTTTGGGGGTTTCTAAAGAACTTTTCTATGTTTATAACAATCAATCGCATTCGTTGCCGAGTTTTTTATCGGTAATTTTTCGGAATATAAGTTTACATTTTTCGGTGCCAGGTGTGCATTTGGTAGCTGAAAAATTTATTTATTTTTTGCATGATAATATCTTGCATCTAAGCGTAAATGACCCCGCAACATCGTTTACCCCGTTCGATTTGCCAATGCTCGGCATGACCGAAGATAATGCTGGAAATTTCTTGCACTTTCTGCTTTTTGTACCTGCCTTAATCGTTGTTTTTAAATCAAATAATTCAACTTTAAAAGCAATAGCTGCTTTTGGTTTGATTTCATTTTTACTATTTAGTTTTCAGATAAAATGGCAAATTTGGCATTCAAGATTACATATTCCCATATTTTTGTTGATGAGCATTCCTTTGGCTTATTATTTGTCTGAGGTAAGGTTTTCAAGAGTTATTATCGGGATTTTTGCTCTATCGGGTATTTTCTTTGCAACGTTTTGCTTCAATCGACCGATTATTAAATTTTCGCCATTGACAACCAAAACTTATTTTACTCAACCACGTATCTCGCAGTTTTATCACATGGAAGAGAAAAAAGGAAAGGATATGCAGGCCGTAATTGCTTTTCTTCGGAACAAAAACTATAAGAATATTGCTGTAAAATCGGAGGAGAAGTATGGAAATGATATATTATATCCGATAATGTTTGAACTGAGACATCAAGCCAATTTTTACCCAATACAAATGGATAATAAAACTAAAGTATTAGATAAATCCATGGGCAATTATGATGCGGTTTTATTCTTTACATTTACACCGCCCGATATACTGAAAGTTGATAAGAATTATAAAAAAATGACAGTCAATGCCGAAAATTTGTATATTTTTGCACCTTGAATCGTCTCAATTTAAGCCAAATCAATGTCTGTTTTGAACAAATTATCAGTAATTATTCCTGCTTATAACGAAGCAAAAACGATACAAAGTGTATTAGAAAAAGTTGCTAAGGTAAAACTTTTGGGTGGAATTGAAAAAGAAATCATTGTAATAAACGATTGTTCGACAGATGATACCGAAGGTGAAATTCTACGATTTAAACAGCAGGCATCTATTGAAATCAATTACATAAAACATGAAGTCAATAAAGGAAAAGGTGCCGCACTGCACACAGGAATTAGAGAAGCCAAAGGCGATTTTTTGATTGTGCAAGATGCCGACCTTGAATATGACCCCGAAGAATTTAATATACTTCTGAAACCTGTACTTGATGGACACGCTGATGTGGTTTTTGGGTCCAGATTTATGGGCGGTAATCCGCACCGCATTTTGTTCTTTTGGCACACAATTGGTAATAAATTGCTTACTTTTCTATCGAATATGTTCAATAACTTGAATTTAACCGATATGGAAACTTGCTATAAATTATTCAATACCAAGATGGTGCAGAGCCTAAATTTACAAGAATGCCGATTTGGGTTTGAACCCGAAGTTACTGCTAAAATTGCCAAAATCAAAGGTATCAGAATTTATGAAGTAGGTATTTCGTACTACGGACGCACCTACGAAGAAGGCAAAAAAATCAACTGGAAAGATGGTTTTAGGGCGTTGTATTGTATTGCGAAGTATGGGTTTTGATAAAAAACAAAAGCGAGGTCTAAGCCTCGCTTTTGTTTTACGAATAATTTTCCTTCAAAAATGCTTCCCATTCATCAATCAGTTTTCCTTTTAAGACTCTGGGGAATTTGTGTTGACCACCTACTTTTCCTTTCATTTTCATCCAATCATAAAAAGCCTTATTTGGAAGAACCTTTACAAAAATATTTTTTAATCCATGTTTTCGTTCAACAGCATAATCATCATTGAGTTCGCAAATTTTTTGGTCAATTAATTCACAAAGTTGTTTTTCATCCACTTTATCATCAGTAGCAATATACCATTGGTGGGCGAAAAGTGGAGGATGTTTTACTCCAATGACAGTAAACTCTCTGATATCAAGTCCTAAGTCTTTCGAGACAAGTTCAATGGCTTGATTCATGTTATCTACCGACAAATGTTCGCCACACAGACTCAAAAAGTGCTTGGTTCTACCTGTAATCTTGATTTCCATGCGTTTTTTATCAGTGAATTTAACAGTATCACCTATTAAATAACGCCAAGCTCCAGCACAAGTTGATATAAGAAGTGCATAATCAATATCTTCTTCTACATCTTGAACCATTAACGTTTCAGGGTTTGAGACTAAATTACCATCTTCATCAAAATTATTCTCATTAAAAGGTATAAATTCAAAGAAAATTCCCCGATTTAAGACTAATCTTAAATTGCCATCTGGACGATATTGGTAAGCCAAGAATCCTTCAGAAGCCATGTATGTTTCAATATAAATTACTGGTTTTCCAAATAATTTTTCAAGTCCTTGTTTGTATGGCTCTAACGAAACTCCGCCCCAAGCAAATGCTGTCAAATTAGGCCACATTTCATGAATATTATTAAGATTATATCTTTTGATTATTCTTTCCAGTAAAATTGTATGCCATGCAGGTACACCCGCTAAAAATCCAATATCCCAGTTTGGAGCATTTTTTGTAATGTCTTCTAACTTATTTTCCCAATCTTTTAATGCAGAAATTTTTTGACCTGGCTTATAAAAATTTTGAAACCAAATCGGAATTGTACCAGTAGTGATTCCGCTCAAATCACCTTCATAATGAGAATCAACTTCATTCAAAGCTGTGCTTCCCCCTAACATTAAATAACCCTTTTCATACAAATCAGCTGGTAATGAAGTATATTGCCCAAGAGTAATGATTTGATTAATACTCGTTCGCTGAATGGCCTTAATCATATCCTTAGTCACTGGGATTGCTTTGGAAGCAGCATCCGAAGTTCCCGAACTTAAGGCAAAGTATTTGACTTTGCCAGGCCAACAAACATTTTTTTCTCCTAAACGGGCTTTATACCACCATTCATTGTAAATTTTGGTATAGTCGTAGATGGGTACATTTTTTTTGAATTTTTCGTAGAATTCTGAATCTCCATCAAAAATAGCTGAACTTAGAATTTCTTCAAAATTAAATTTCTCACCAAACTGCGTGTATCGAGCCTTTGAAAGTAATTTAGTAAAAGCTTTCTTCTGCCACTTGGCAGGTTTTATTTTTCTGATTTGCTGAATCGTGCTTGTAAATTTGATACTACTTTTTAGTAGTCTTCCTAAAACTGCCATATTTTTAATCTTGAATTATGTAATTAATTTGGCTTTTATTCTCAAAAATTAACGTTTCTGTTTTGGGTATATCGGCAAATCTTCAAAGTTTCCAGCGTTTCAAGTCCTTGATTGTCTTATGAGCAGTCATGTCGTAATGTACTGGTACAACCGACACATAATTATTTTCAAGGGCATGTAAGTCGGTCCCTTCGGCATTTGGTTCACGGTTTACAAAATCGCCACCCATCCAAAAGTAGGGTCTTCCATGTGGGTCTGTTCGGGCATCAAATTCTTCGTGCCAATAGCCGTTGGTTTGGCGGCAAATTTTAATTCCTTTAATCGGAGTTTCTGAATACTTAGGAAAATTAACATTCAATGCCACATTTGCTGGAAATTCATTTGCCAAAGCTTTCTCAGTAATACGCTTTATCCAACGTTTTACGTGCGAAAACTCGGCGTCATATTTAAAATCATCAAGCGAAAAGCCAATCGAAGGTATTCCTTCAATAGCTCCTTCAACTGCCGCCGACATCGTACCTGAATAGATGACTGAAATAGAAGAATTTAAACCGTGATTTATTCCACTCACCACAAGGTCAATCTTGCGGTCCTTCAGAAAATGGTGTTTTGCCAATTTTACGCAGTCAGCGGGAGTACCAGAGCATTCATATGCTTCTACGTTTTTATAAATTTTATTTTTTTTGACGTGAATAGTGCTATCAACTGTAATAGCGTGTCCCATTCCTGACTGTGGGCTATCAGGTGCAACAACAAACACTTCACCAATTTTCTTCATTACTTCAATCAAAACCGATATACCTTTTGATGTAATGCCGTCGTCGTTAGTAACTAATATTAATGGTTTCATAAATTGTGGAGCGAACTGAGCGTAGGCCGCTTTCAGTTCGCAGTTAAATTAAAATACAAATTAACAAAATGATATGCAAGCATACCATATATTTGCGGTTAAATTTGAAAAAGATGGAATTATCGTACAGAATAGCAACGCACAAAGATATTAAAGCGATTCGAGAAATTGCTAATAAAACTTGGTTTGTTACTTATGAACCCATTTTGGGTAAAGAACAACCAAAATTTATGTTTGACGAAATTTATAGTGAAACATCCTTGGCAAAACAAATGAATGAAGGGCAGACTTTTATACTCCAATTTTTAAGCGAAGATGTATTGGCTTTTGCCTCATATTCGCTGAAAGAAGATGAAGAATATACCTATAAACTCAATAAATTATATCTAAACCCTGACTTTCAGGGTGGAGGCTATGGGAAAAAACTAATAGCTGTAGTTGAAGAAAATGTAAGAAAGCTCGGAGCAAAAAAAATAGATTTGAATGTGAATCGTTATAATAAAGCTCGGTTTTTCTACGAAAAAGTTGGTTTTGAAATAATTAAGGAAGAAGATATTGCGATTGGGGAATATTGGATGAATGATTTTGTGATGCGTAAAGTGCTATTATAATTGCTCGATTCGAGCAATATAACGTTTGAATCGCTCTAAGTTTTGAGTGGGGATTCCTGATTCAATATATTCTATCGAAAAAGGGGGTTCTCCTTTTAATGAAAGCAGATTTAATTTGCCCAAGATATTTTTTAGATGTCGAGCTGTACCTTCATTGCCATCAAAGATACTTAATTGGGGTGCAAGTTGGTAGAAAATTGGTTCAAAATAAGTAAAATGTGTACAACCAAGCACTATTGAACCAAATTTAGTGATATCAATTTGTTGAAGTGTTTGCTCAATATATGATTCGGCAGCTTTGCCAAACTCTTCTTTTTCAGCAAGTTTTACCAGTTCTGGTAGAGCCATTCGTTCAACAATTCCATCGGCGTTGAGTGAATCAACTAACCTTTGAAATCGGGCAGAACGAAGTGTAATGGGCGTTGCACAAACCAAAATATTTTTGCGTTGAGCATTCAGTTCAGCGGTATCGTTATCTACTGCAACTTTAACAGCTGGTTGGATGGCAATTATTGGAATGCTCAATCTACTACGTAAATCTTCAACACAAACATTGGTGGCAGTATTGCAAGCCAAAACGATAGCTTTTACATTGCGTGTTAAGAAATAATTTACTGCATTTTCAACAAATTCCTTGATTTGCTCTTCACTTTTGGTGCTATAAGGAACATTCTGTGTATCGGCATAATAACAATATTGCTCATTAGGTAATTGCCTAATAATTTCGTGCAGTAGAGTTAATCCGCCAATACCCGAATCAAAAACACCAATCATTGATTTCTAAATTTTTAGCCCTTCCAATTGGAGAGGACGGTCGGTCGCTGCCGTTGAGTGAGGTTAAAATGGAAAATCTGTTTCAGCATCCAAATTTCTTGGTTGATTAGCCTTGCTTCCCAGAGTTACAGTACCGCCTGCTCCTGTGTTTTGAGGAGTTACACTTTTCTCGAAATTTTCCAATGAACTGGCAGTGTTGATTGGCTTAGGCATATTGAAATCGCCGAAGCTATCTTGCCCTGGAAGTGGCGTATAAAAACCATCCAAGTCTGTAAACTTGGTGTATTTTCCAATAAATTTAAGTTTTACGGTATCAACATCTCCACTACGGTTTTTGGCGATAATTACTTCACCAACACCTTCGGTAGAATTACCTTGTTCGTCTTGCGTAATTTTGTAGTATTCGGGGCGATACAAAAACATGACCATATCGGCATCTTGCTCAATTGAACCCGATTCACGTAAATCAGAAAGCTGTGGTCGTTTATCGCCTCCACGAGTTTCAACGGCACGACTTAGCTGCGAAAGTGCTATTACTGGTACATTAATTTCTTTGGCAAGATTTTTCATTGCTCTCGAAATCGCAGCAATTTCTTGTTCACGATTTCCTTTTCCGCCACCACCACTTTCGGCCGTCATTAATTGTAAATAGTCGATAATGACTAAACCAATATCAAACTGAGCTTTCAAACGACGACATTTTGCACGCATTTCCAGAATTGAAAGGGCAGGGGTATCATCAATATAAATAGGGGCAGAAGAGAGGTTCTTTATTTTTTGGTGGAGTTGTACCCACTCGTGGTTTTCAAGTTTTCCTTTACGAAGTTTATTGCTATCAATTTCAGCTTCAGCAGAAATCAAACGAAGCATTAACTGAGTAGCTGACATCTCCAGTGAAAACATGGCAACAGGAACTCCCCACTCTACTGCTGCATTCCGCATAGCCGAGACGACAAATGCAGTTTTTCCCATAGCTGGTCTTGCTGCAATGATGGTAAGTTCTGTATTTTGCCATCCACTCGTAATACGGTCGAGTGCTG
>JAIYBU010000195.1 GCA_027488335.1 Cytophagaceae bacterium | reverse complement strand
TCTGACAATGCTTTATTGAAACTGTCATATTTAACCATTATAAACATGGACAAACTTTGGAATAAGACTGTTTTTGCTAATATACCTTTTTGCTGAAAGAATTGGCAGGGAAGATTTCGGGTTATAAATTTGACACAGCTTAAAAAATATTCCCCTTTTACATGTTACATGTCTTTCTAATATGCGTTATGGCCATTCCGTTGTTCTTAACTGAACTTAGTGTTTCTATAATTCCATATTCGGTACTTGCTTCTGCCCAAAGCGAATAGCTCGGTAAACCATTATGATGTAAAAACTTACTTTTTCTTTTTTGTTAAGCATGCGTGTTAAAATTTTCCATCGTCTTTTTACAAACTTCAACAAGTTCCTGTTCGTATGATAATATTAGAGGTGGTTGGTTAGCTCATTCCTAAGCCCATCGAAATTTCAGTCAGTCAGCCTGAGTTATCAATTCAAGAATATCAAATGCTTTAATAATTACTTGTGCGATATATTTGCATATTGTTGAAATAAAAGTATAAAAAGTTCTAATAAAACTACTGAATATTTAACTTTTTATCGTGGTAAAACGACTACTGTGTCAGACTAAAGATGAAGTTAATTCAAAAACGGTACAAAATTTTGTTTATATTATGAAAGTTAATCTTCCTTTTAAAACTCTTGTTCTGGTGAGTACTTCTATGCTTTTCTTTCATAGTAATTGCCCGATATGAAACCTAAAGTAAAATATATTGCTTAGAAAGTATTTTCAAGTTTTAGCTAACATTATAAATATATTCTACTTTACGTAACATTTTTGATATTACTTGTTCATTTTTTAATAGTACTTTCTTCCAGTTATTACATAATTTTGCTGAATGAGAGTCTCAATTTCAAAAGTTTCATTTATTGCATTTATTTTACTTGCAATCACCTCTTGTTCTTACAAACAAGAATACCAATACCGCATTGTTTTTTTGCAATGCTGCCACGACGAATGGAGAGATGTAATGAATAGTGAAATGAGAAGAGAGTTAGCTTTTCACCCAGAAATAAAGTTGGAAGTTGTTGATTCTTACAGTAATACTGAAAAACAAGTCGAACAAATTCGGGCACTCGCCAAACAAAAAATCGATTTGCTCATTATCACTCCCAACGAAGCTAAACCGCTTACTGCAGCAATCGAAGAAATTTATAAGTCAGGGATTCCCGTTATTTTGGTTGACCGAAAAACCGAATCTAAGCACTATTCTGCTTTTATAGGTGCTGATAATTATGAAATAGGCAAAACTGCTGGTAAATTCATTGCCAGTCAATTTAAAAGTCGAGGTAATATTATTGAGTTACAATTAGAAATGACCTCTTCGCCAGCAACTGAACGACATCGAGGATTTATTGATGCTATTACCTCTGCTCCAAATCTTACAATAGTAGAAACGCTCGAAACAAAAGATGACTTAGTGGACATCAATGCCCACATACCACGCATCTTAAATGAGCATCCCGAAACCAATATTATTTTTGCACATACTGATTTACTGGCTCTAATGGCTTATAAAGCTGCCTTGAGAGCGGGGAGAAACCACAATTTATTCTTTGTTGGAATTGATGCCATTCCCGTAACAAAGGGTATACAAGATGTAAAAAATGGAGTACTAAATGCTACATTGTTGTATCCGACTGGTGGAGCAGAAGCTATTCAAACGGCTGTGAAAATCCTCAAAAAACAACCATTTAAGAAAGAAAATACGCTTTTAACCAATGTAATAACTTCCGAAAATGTGGACATCATGCTGTCACAGATTCAGAAAATAAAAGAACAACAGGTTGAAATTGAGCGAGAAACGTTAAAAATTACCGAATTAAATAAAACATATTCAACGCAGCGAAACAGACTCTATTTTATTAGTGCTTTGCTAACTATTGTGGTGGTTTTGGGGGCATTTTTGTATTTTCTTTTGCAGGAAAAACAGTATTCTAATCGGATTTTAGAAGAACAAAATTTAGCAATTCTTGAACAAAAAAATGAAATTGAAAAAGTATCGCTTCTTGCTCGAAAAGCAACCGAAGACAAAATGCGTTTTTACTCCTATATTTCACATGAGTTCAAAACTCCCTTGAGCCTTATTCTTACACCTACCGAAGATTTACTCCAACGAAAAAATACCGATATAAAAGAGACTCGAAGTACGCTTCAATTGATTTATAAAAATGCCAATCGGCTTTTGCGGCTCGTTGACCAATTGTTAGAAATGAGAAAGTTGGATGCAGGAAAAATGGAATTAGAACTCAGTCAAAATGATTTGGTTGCTTTCATCCGAGAAATTGTGGGAGATTTTGCTGTAAAAGCCAAGCAAAAGCACATAGACCTACAATTTATCAGCCCATTTAAGAAGTTGCTATTGGGTTTTGATACCGAAAAATTAGATAAAGTTTTGTTCAATATTATTTCAAATGCGTTTAAATATACACCCGATGGTGGTTTGATTCATGTTTCTATTCTGAAAAATACCGATAAAATCGAAATAAACATTGCCGATAACGGCATAGGCATGAACGATGAAGAAAAGGCACACGCCTTTGATTTGTTTTATAGAGGTAATAAAAATAGCTCTTTGGGTACTGGCTTAGGGCTGGCACTTTCTCAAGAGTTTATGGTCTTACATGGGGGAGAAATAACGATAAACTCAGCAAAAGACAAAGGAACAACGTTTAAGATTATGCTACCGATTATTGAATCGGAGCTAACTTTAGAGCCAAAATCGGAGGCAACTTTTGCTGCATTAACGAAAGAATTAGAAGAAAGTGAACCGCCTTTAATTAAAAATAGCTCAAAGCAAACCTTTGAAAATACAATCATTCTGATAGAAGATAACCGTGATTTAAACTTGTTTTTGAGTCAAAAATTAGAGAAAAATTATACTATCGTAGCCACTGAAAATGCCGAGCAAGGCTGGCAAGAGATTCTGTCGTATATTCCTGATATTATTATTTGTGATGTGATGTTGCCAGGAATGGACGGCTTTGCTCTGACCCAAAAAGTTAAATCAGATTTCAGAACTTCGCATATCCCTGTCATTTTATTGACTGCCAAAAGCCAAATCGAAAGCCAAATTGAAGGCACAAAAGCAGGGGCAGATGCTTATATTATGAAACCCTTCAACCAACAATTATTGGAAGAGAAACTAAAAGGTTTGATAGAAAATCGTGATAGAATGAGGAGAAGATTTTCAAATGAAGTTATAAACCCCAATCAAGCACAGAAAGGAGAACGTAGATTTTTATTAGAGTTTGAAGCCTTGATTGAAAAAAACCTAAAAGATAGCACACTTTCGGTCGAGAAATTGAGCCAAGAATTAGGAATGTCGAGGGTGCAACTATTCAGAAAAATATCGGCATTGACTAATAAAAACGTAGCCGATTATATTGCCGAATATAAACTTCAAAAAGCAAAGATTTTATTGCAAGAACAAGAAAAAAATATTGCCGAAATTGCCTACGAATTGGGTTTCAGTACGCCAAGTTATTTCACCACCTTCTTCAAACAAAAAACCAACCAAACACCTACTGAGTGGCGAAATAAGGGAGCGTAACAATTTTGATATTTCCTGTTACAATTATGAGAGTGTTAATTAAAATAACAAACATTAAATCGTTTAATTTGCTTATAATCAGGTGCTTGTAGATTTGTATCAAAATCATAAGTATTTGAATGAATACTAAAATTCGCCCTTAAAGTTTAGCCTTAATTTTGGTTCATCAAAAAACTTAACAAGTTTGAAATGAATCAAAATCTCAAGATATTTTTCTGGTCTTTATCTGCCGCACTTGGTGGTTTTCTATTTGGCTTCGACACAGCCGTTATTTCGGGTGTAGAACAGACCCTTCAAAAACTTTGGAATCTCAATGCCTTCGAGCATGGTGTTACGGTATCGATTGCCTTAATCGGTACAGTAGTTGGCTCAGTTATTGGCGGTATTCCTGCCGAGAAATTAGGTAGAAAAAAATCACTCCTTATCATTGCCTTACTTTATTTGGTTTCTTCACTTGGTACCGCCTATGCCGTTGATTGGTCAGTTTTCTTGGTTTTTAGATTTATGGGTGGACTTGGTGTCGGAGTTTCTTCGGTGGTAGCTCCATTGTACATTTCCGAAATCGCTCCTGCCCACAAGCGTGGACGATTGGTAGCCATGTTTCAATTCAACATTGTCTTTGGAATTTTGATGGCATACCTTTCTAACTATTTATTGTCAGGTATCGGAGAAAATGAATGGCGTTGGATGCTGGGTGTACAGGCTTTTCCTTCCTTAATATTTACTATTACCGTTTTATTTATTCCAGAAAGTCCACGTTGGTTAATTCTAAAAAGAGGAGATGTTTTCACAGCTCGTGTCATCTTGAATACGATTGACAAAAATTCTGCCGAGCAAATCATAGCTTCGATTAAACAAAATACCTCAAAAGTTCAGGTGCCGTTATTTCAAAAAACTTATCGTAAGCCAATTATATTGGCGGTTTTATTTGCGGTCTTCAATCAGGTTTCGGGTATTAATGCCATTATTTACTTCGCTCCACGAATTTTTGAAATGGCAGGAATCGGCAAAGATTCAGCTTTACTTTCATCGGCTGGCATTGGCCTGATAAACCTCGTTTCTACACTTTTAGGTATTTCACTAATTGATAAATTTGGGCGTAGAGCTTTAATGATTGTTGGCTCATGCGGACTCATTCTTACACTTGTTTTAGTTTCGCAAGCATTTTTTACGCAACGAATGGGTATGATTGTTCCTTTCTATTTGTTTGCTTATATCGCCTTCTTTGCCTTCTCACAAGGTGCAGTTATCTGGGTTTTTATCTCCGAAATTTTCCCAAACGAAGTTCGTGCTAATGGTCAAGCGTTGGGAAGTTTCACACATTGGTTGATGGCGAGTATCATCACTTTTACTTTTCCTTACATCGCCGAAACTTTCGGTGGGGGAATCGTCTTTGCTTTTTTTGCTTCAATGATGGTTTTGCAATTGCTTTTTGCATGGAAAATTATGCCCGAAACCAAAGGGAAATCATTGGAAAATATGGATTCAGTTGTTTTAGTTCATTAAAAAGGAATCATGGAAAACAATCAAAAAAATATCATCTGCTTTGGCGAAATGCTTTGGGATATGCTTCCATCGGGGAAAATGCCAGGCGGAGCTCCAATGAATGTAGCGATTCATTTAAAAAACTTTGGTAATAATGCCACTATCATAAGCAGAGTTGGAACTGACGACTTAGGTACTGAATTGATAGATTTTGTTAAAGAAAATGGATTAAATACGCAATTTATCCAGCACGGACAAACGCACTTGACTGGCGTAGTGAAAGTGAACATGGATGATAAAAATAACGTAAGCTACAAAATCGTAAAACCTGTTGCTTGGGATTATATTTTGTTAGAAAATGATGCACTGGAGGCTGTAAAAAAATCTGATTGCTTCGTTTTTGGAAGTCTTTCGGCAAGGTCAGAACAGACTTTCGAAACCCTTAAAAAGCTTTTGTCAGTTGCTCCATTCAAAGTGCTGGATATCAATCTACGCCCACCATATTACAACAAAGAAACGATTGAGTTTTTATTGAAAAACACCGATTTACTCAAACTCAATCATTTAGAACTCGACGAAATCTCTGCTTGGTTTTTCCAATCAGGAACGATTCAAGAAAACTTGACTCGCTTATCTGAACTATTCGAAATCAAAATAATTTGTGTAACGCTTGGCGAAGATGGAGCGATGCTCTTGCATAACAACGAGTTTTTCAAAAGTGCGGGATTTGAAGTAGAAGTGGTGGATACCATTGGAAGTGGCGATTCGTTTTTAGCGTCTTTTATTTCTAATTTCTTGAAAAATACACCAGTAGCAAATGCCCTTGTAGAGGCTTGTGCCATGGGGGCTTTGGTGGCTACGCATCATGGGGCATCGCCTGTCATTTCAAAAGAAGAAATTCAGTTTTTATTGAATAAATCACTCAGTTAGAGTAATGTTTTTTAAGTATTTTATTAACCTATATGTTTAATCAAATAATTAAAAAAAAAAAAAAAACTCTATTATCCTTTATTGTGATACTTCTGTCATTGCATTTGGCGTTTGCCCAACGCCAAGTTACAGGTACTGTGCGAGGAGGCGACAACAATGAGCCGCTCATCGGTGCAAGTGTGCTTGTAACTGGAACAAAAGTCGGTGCTATCACTAATGCCGATGGCAAGTTTTCGATTACAGTTCCCGAAAATTCTTCAACGCTACAAATATCTTTTATTGGCTATACTTCACAAGAAGTGTCAGTTAAGGGTGTGAGCGATGTGCAAGTTACATTAGCTCCAGGTAAAGAATTGGGCGAAGTAGTTGTGGTTGGTTACACTTCTCAACGCAAAGAAGATTTGACGGGTTCTGTTGTAGTAGTCGATTTAAAACCTATCAAAAACAACAGTTCTGGTAATGCTATGCAGGCTTTACAAGGACGTGTACCAGGTTTGTATATCGAAAAAGATGGTTCGCCAAATGGTTCAAATTCACGTATTTTGATTCGTGGAGCAAATACTTTGGGCAATAACGACCCCCTTTATATCATTGACGGAATTCCGACTACACGTCCCGAAGTTTTTCAAAACATGAATCCCGCCAATATTGAATCGGTTCAAGTTTTGAAGGATGCTTCGGCAGAATCTATTTATGGTGCAAGAGCTTCCAATGGGGTTATCATCGTAACCACAAAAAGTGGCGGAAATACTAACGGAAAGGTTGAATTTCAGTTCAATAGTAGCATTTCTTCTCAATCTGAGAAATCGATGCGTTTTGATATGTTGAACGCTGTTGATAGAGGTAAAGCTTTATGGCAAGCCTCGGTCAATGATGGGCAAGACCCAGCTGCTGGTTATGGTGATATCTATTCTTTTAGTTGGAATAATGATTTCAAAAACCCAGTACTAAGTAGCGTTACGGTTAAGCCATTCGTTGGTGGTGATAAAAATACACCAGCGGGTGATACCGATTGGCAATCAGTAATGTACAAAACAGGTATTGTTACAAAAAATGATTTTACGGCTTCTTATGGTAATAAAAACTCATCTCTTGAAATCAACTTGGGACAGCTCAAAAATACGGGTATGCTACGTTTTACTGGCTATGAGCGTTTGAGTGGTAGTATCAATGCTATGACCCGTGCGTTTGATGATAAATTGAAATTTGGTCTCAATTTGCGTGTGGCTAATTCAAACGAAACCCTTACCGCAAGAGATTTAGGTGGTGCTTCGACTACGTTCTTGGCAGTTACTTTAGCTCCTACCATTCCAGTTTTTCAGAAAGATGGAGTAACCTATGCGGGTGCATCGGGCGGTGGATATTCTGATAGAAATAACCCATTGCACATGCAAGATATTGCAAAATGGAATAATGCGAATCGTTTAAGTTCTTTCGGAAATGTTTTTGTTGAAATACAACCAATCAAAAACCTATTTTTCAAGTCAAATCTTGGTGCAGATAATGCTACCTATTTGAATAAAATTATCACTCCAACATTTTCAGAAGGTGCATTCAACCGTACTACAAATAGCTTGACTTTTGACCAAAACCATTTTTTAAGCACTACATGGTCGAATACTATACGTTATAGTTTGGATTTGAATACCAAGAATCAATTCAAGTTTTTGGTAGGGACTGAATACATTAAAACTGATTTAAATTTCCAAAATACCAAAAAAGAAGGTTTTGCTCTCCAAACAGAAAATTATTTTACTTTAAATGCAGGAACAGGAAATACAACTGTTTCGGGCGGTTCGACGGGGCATCGTTTGTTCTCTCAATTTGCTCGTGTTGATTATAATTTTGCAGACAAATATTTGGCAGCCCTAACGGTTCGCCGTGATGGCTCATCTCGCTTTGGTACGGATAATCAATATGGTATTTTCCCAGCAGCCTCTTTAGGTTGGAGAATTGACCAAGAGAATTTCATGAAAAATAATGGTATTTTCTCCGAATTGAAAGCAAGAATTGGTGTTGGACGTGTAGGAAATCAACAAATTGGCGATTTAGCTCGTTTTGGACTTTTCGATACAAGATACGGTACAACACAAGCTCAATTGGTTGGCGGTTTTTGGGAACAATACATGAATATTGGTACTGCGTATTCATTGTCAGGTGCAAATACTGGCACATTACCATCAGGTTTTGTTCAAACGCAAGCGGCTAACTCAGGATTGAAATGGGAAACTACCGACGAAATTAACGTAGGTCTTGATTATGCTATTTTGAACAACAAGATTTTTGGTTCATTCGATTATTTCTCACGCAAAACTTCAGGGATTTTGATTACACCACCAGTAGCAGCGACATTGGGTGAGGGGCAAACTAAAGCGGTGAACGGTGCAGCAAAATCTAACAAAGGTTTTGAGTTTGTATTGGGTTATCGTGGAACGGCAGGCAATGATTTGAAATATAATATTGTAACAAATTTTGCTCGTTTTAGAGATAAAATTACCGAATTACCAGAAAATGTTCGTCCAGCTTATGCAGGAAACTTAGTAAATACCATCATTGGACATTCACAATTTGACATTTTTGGTTACAAAACCAACGGTCTTTTCCAATCTCAGGCAGAAGTAGATGCTGCACCTAAACAAATCGGTGCTGGGCCAGGAAGAATACGTTACGTGGATGTAAATGGAGATAACAAAATTGACGATTTAGATAGAACTTGGATTGGCACAACTTTACCCGCACTTGAATACGGCGTAAGAGTAGATTTGACCTACAAAAAATTTGATGCTTCTATTTTTGGTTCGGGCGTAGCAGGCAGAAAAGGGTTTGATGTTTATACTTTATTCAATAATTTGATGAAAAGTAGAGAAAACGTAGGACCAGGAGTATTCAATGCTTGGACGCCAACGAATACGAATACAAACGTTCCTGCACTAACCTTGAAAGATAATAATGGCGAAGGTCGTACTTCTGATTATTTCATCGTTAACACTTCATATTTCAAAATGCGTAATATACAAGTGGGTTATTCAATTACACCAAAATCAGTATTCTCAAGACTTCGTGTTTATGCAATGGCCGAAAACTTATTTTGGTTCAAAAGCAAAAACTATTTAAGCCCAGACCCTGAGCGTATTGACCTTGACCCAGTGCCGATTCCAAAAACGTTTACATTCGGAATAAACGCATCGTTTTAATCTCTAATCTAAATGTCGAACAACCTTGAAAGGGGAATTTTAAAATCAAATTCAAAAAATGAAAAATAAGATATTATTAACTATATTAATTACGGGGCTACTCTTTTTTGGTTCATGTAAAGATGCCCTTGATTATACGCCAACGGGTGTATTATCTTCATCAGATTTGACCTCGGCAACTGCCATTGATGGTCTTGTAACATCGGCTTATGCCGCTATCGGTAACGGCGATATGATTGGACCAATTTATAGCGATTGGGTCTATGGCAGTGTGCGTTCTGACGATGCCTATAAAGGCGGTGGTGGCACTGGTGACGTTGGCGAAATTGATGCCTTAGAACATTATAACCTAACAACACCTACAATTGGTGCTTTTGTAACTCGTTCTTGGCAAAACCTTTTCAAGTCAATTTCAAGGGCAAATGTAGCTCTGCGTGCCGTAAATACGCTTAATGAAGCAAACTACCCTGCCAAGAAAATACGTTTGGCAGAACTAAGATTTTTGAGAGGTCATAGTTATTTCATTATGAAAAGACTGTACAAAAATATTCCAATTTTTGACGAAACGCTTTCAGAAGAAGAAATTTTGAAAGTCTCAAATACACTCAGCAACGATGAGTCTTGGAATAAAATTGCTGCTGATTTTCAGTATGCCGTTGATAATTTGCCAGAAACGCAGCCACAACTGGCACGTGCCAACAAATTATCGGCTCAGGCATATTTAGCAAAAGTACGTTTGTATCAGGCTTACGAGCAAGACGCAAAACATAAGGTAATCAATATCAACAAAACAAGATTACAAGAAGTGGTTACACTAACGCAAGCGGTTATTTCTTCAGGTAAATATAAATTAAGTGAAGATATTGCGGATAATTTCTTGCCAGAAACAGAAAACGGACCAGAATCAATCTTTGCTATTCAATTTACCGTGAATGACGGTACAACAGCAGGACGCATGAGCTACGAAGACGGTTTAAATTACCCACATGGAGCTCCACAATACGGCTGTTGCGGATTTCATGCAGGAAGCCAAAACTTAGTAAATGCTCACACGACCGATGCAAATGGTTTACCCAATTTTGATACTTTCAATGATAAAATTGCCGATTTATCTACGCAAACCGTTGACCCTCGCCTTGACCATACCGTAGGTATTGATGGACACCCATACAAATATGATAACACCAAACCATTTAGCAATAGTTGGGTGCGTGATGCGGGCGTTTATGGTAATTTTCACACGATGCGTTTCCAACAACTGGCATCGAGTGGTTCTTATTTCAAATTGGGGCCTTTCATGGGTACTGCAAAGAACTATGATGTACTACGTTACGATGATGTTTTATTGATGCAAGCCGAAGCCTATATTCAATTAGGACAAGCAGATAAAGCCTTGCCATTAATCAACCAAATCAGAAATAGAGCGGCTGCAAGTACTGGCAAACTCAGAAAACAAGATGGCACTTTCCCTTCAAAATATAACGTAAAACCCTATTCAGCAACTGGTTGGACGCAAGATTTTGCATGGAAAGCCTTGATGTGGGAACGTCGTTTAGAATTTGCTACCGAAGGCTCTCGCTTCTTTGACTTGGTACGTTGGGGAATTGCCGAGCCAACCCTTAACGCATATATAGAGAAAGAAAAAGTAAGAAGACCATTCTTGGCAACGGCTAAATTTACAGCAGGAAGAGATGAATATCTACCGATTCCGCAAGCTGAAATTACTTTTACAAATGGTTTATATAAGCAAAACCCTGGGTTTTAAAGACACTTAACATAGGTTGTAATATATTAAGTTAAAAAATTAGAATGGTAGTAGTTGTTTTACTACTACCATTTTTATGTAATCATTCATTTTAAAGATAAACATCAATGAAAAAAAAACTTGCTTTTTTGGCAGTTGTAGCCATGCTAAATGCTTGTTCATCAAGCAAAATGCTTAAAAATGGACCAGTCACTTACCGTCCAGCGTATCATTATACGCCTCAAAAAAACTGGGTAAACGACCCAAATGGTATGGTTTATTTAGATGGTGAGTATCATTTATTTTACCAATATAATCCCATGGGCGATAAATGGGGACACATGAGCTGGGGGCACGCCGTAAGCAAAGACCTAAAGACATGGCAAGAATTACCTCTTGCGATTCCCGAAACAATGAATGCTGATAGCTCGACAACAATGGTTTTTTCGGGTTCGGCGGTTATAGATAGCATGAATACTTCGGGCTTTTTTGAAAAAGGTTTTAAGAAAGGAATGGTAGCAATTTATACTTCACACAAGGATAAAAAAGGAAAAGGTTTAGCACAGCATCAGAGTTTGGCGTATAGCTCTGACAAAGGCAGAACGTGGAAGTTCTATGATAAAAATCCTGTTTTAGATATTGGTCTAAAGGATTTCAGAGACCCAAATGTGTTTGCGTATGAAGGTAAATGGCGAATGATTGTGGTAAAATCTTTGGAATATACGGCTCAAATTTATGAATCGGCTGACTTAAAAAATTGGAAATTATTGAGTGAATTTGGTAAAATTGGCGATTATGCCAAAATTTGGGAATGTCCGTCACTTTTTAAAGTTCCTGTTGAAAATAGTGATACTTTTAAGTGGGTTTCGATGATTTCGAGTGCTCACGAAGATACTGATTATGTAGGAATGCAGTATTTTGTGGGTGATTTTGATGGTGAAAAATTTACGCCCGATGCTCAAACAGGCATTTTAAGAATAGACAACGGCAAAGATTTTTATGCAGCAGTTCCATTCAATAATCTTCCTGCAAAAGATAAGAACCCGATAATTATGGCTTGGCAAAATAACTGGGCTTATGCGGGCGATATTCCATCAGAAGGTAGAAGAGGAATGTTTTCAATGCCTCGAAAACTATCCTTGGTTAATGAAAATGGCAAATACCGTTTAGTTCAAAAACCAGTTTACTCAGATAAAATTCAGACCGAAACTTTGACTTTAAAGGCAAGCGAATTATCGGAAGCAAAAATACTTGAAATGCCGAACAATTCTTACAGATTGAATCTCACGATTGATTTGGCTAATTCAAAAGGAATTTCGATTGATTTATTAAAAAACGGAGGAGAAAAAAGCGTTTTGAACTATGATGTAGTGTCTCAAAAACTATCATTTGACCGCACAAAATCTGGCAAAGTCAATTTTAATAAACTGTTTCCAAGCGTTGAAAGCATGAAAGTCACCCCACAAAATGGAATCTTGAAACTTGATGTTTTTGTCGATAATTCGATAGTAGAGATTTTTGCGAATGATGGACGTAATGTATTAACGGATTTGGTTTTTCCTACTACTAAAGGGGGAAACATTATTATATCCTCATTAAAATAGTATCAGCAATTATTAGGATGAACTTTAATTTATAAATTGCTTTCGTACTTCAATAATAGTCATTCAAATCCATTAATGAACAAAATACTTTTTCCCAATTATTCAGTTGGGGAAAAGTATAAGTTCTTCGCCTTGTTACCTTAATTATAGGCCTTTCTATTGTATTTTAAATTACTAAGTAATCGTAATTATACCTATATTTTTGCTTTATGAATAATTTTAGCTTTTGATGAAAATGAACTAACCGTCATTGATAAATTTTGTTCAATGGCTTTTAAAAGCATTTCATATTCGCGACACATTATCAGTTTATCTACCAGACAGAAAAGTCTTAGAAAATGAGTTAAGAATATTGCTGGTAGAGTAGATAGCTAAAGACTCTAAATCAACCGATTCGTACTTCGGCCAAAAACTGAATGTATGTTTTCTGAGTTCTACTTTTAAAGTATTTACAAAAATTGGGTACCGACATATTGGCTACAATTGCAGCTTCCTTGATTAACAGACTTTTTGAGATGACAAATTTTTGTTTTTGATTAAACAAGGTCATTAGCTTAATTTGACAACTTTAATAAGCGAATGACAATGGCTTTTAGTAGCAGGTTTTAGTGAGGATGAATTATTATACTCATTGATTTTCCATAGAGTTACGAAATGTATTTATGTTAAAATCATAGAACAGCGTACCTCCGATTATTAGGTTTTGTGAGTAGTACGGAGGGGGGCAAATATTAAGCGTAATGAGACCGTTGGTCTGGAAATTTTTAAAATATGTTAGCAAAATCAACTGTTTTACCTAAACGAAATTTTGAGACATTACAAGACTTTAAAGAATATTTTGAACAGTATAAAACACTGATTTTAGATGCAACAGAGCGGTGTATCTACAAGATAAAGTTGTTCAGAAAAACTTTTTATTCTGGGGGAAAGCACACACTGTAAGGGCAATGTTAATTGTAATTAAAGAAAATATAATTATTTTGAATAGTTTTTGCATGCAAAAATTGGTGATTCTTGTTTGACGTTCAATTTTATAATAAATTCCCTTTATAAATATCGCCAATCGGTAACTCTATATTTTCTAACATTACACTTTTGTTTTTTATAGCACTAATTTGCTTTTTTGAAATAATGTATGATTTATGAATCCGACAAAAATGGACGGATGGTATCTTTTTTTCAATTATTGATAGTGATTCTGTAACAAGTTCTACTTTATTTGAAGAAAGGTAAAACTTCGTATAATTACCATAAGCTTCAATATAAATAATTTCATCGAGAATAATTTTATTTAATTGTATCCCACACTTAAGAAAAATAAATGTTGGATTTTGTGTTTCGTATACAACCATATTACTTTTAGAATTAATTACTCGGTTGACGGCAGTTAAAAATCTTTCAAATGAATATGGCTTATGTAAAAAGTCAATCGCTCCTACATCAAAGCTGTCTTTTGCATAGCTTGTATGAGCAGTCGTTATAATAACGGAGGGTACTAACTTTAGGGTTTTCAAAAAGTCAATCCCAGTCAAAGAGGGCATCTCTATATCAATAAATAAAATATCAGGCAATTGTACTTGTAAACTACCCAATGAATCAATCGCATTTTTGTAAACAGCATCTACCTTTAATAAGGGTACACGAGAAATATATTCTTTCAAAATTTCCTGAGAAGGAGAATGGTCATCAATGATAATACATGTATAAGTTTTCATGGAAAGGCAGTTTGTGTGGTATTCAATCTTAAATTTATTTGATATATCATATCTTCATCTGAAATAACCAATTTATATTTTTGAGGAAACATAATATCCAGTCTTTTGCATACATTTTCCAATCCAATTTTCTTGCTTTTTTTATGATTCGAATTTGTTTTGGAGTTTTTTACTTGAAACAGTATTTGATTTGGTTCAGAAAGTAATATTGCTTCAATAAATCCACGCTCATTTACTTCAATATCACTATGCTTGAAGGCATTTTCTAAAAATACAATAAATATCATAACGGGTACTTTGATGGATAAATCATTGCACTGGGTATGAAATTGCAATTGACTTTCTTTTTGTAACGCTATTTTTTCAACTTCAATATAGCTTTTTATAAAATTAATTTCACTTTCTAAAGTTGCCCAAACATTGGTTGATTGGTTAAGTGAATATTCCATTAAATCTCTGAGTTTAACAGAAATTAGTTCAGCTTTTGGAGATTTTATAAGAATTTGATGATGTAATGTAGTAAGGGTATTAAAAAGTAAGTGTGGATTTAATTGCTGATTTAGTTGCAAAATTTGTTCCACAAGCTGTATTTTTTCAAATTTTCTTCTAAGCTCGCCATTCTGAATAAAAATCTCAAAAATAGTTGGTACGAATAAAAATAAAAATCTATTAATGAAAAAGAAAGGTAAATTAATTCTTTCTTCTCCAGTTCTGGGATAAATAAAATAGGCGATAATCCAACTCAAAAAAATGAATGCAAGACCACTCATGATAAAAGAAGCAAACTGCTGCCTATACAATAATAGCCTTATAGAATAAAACGAAAAGATGAATAAAAAGGGGACACTATAAATAAAATGAGCTAAAGAATGCCAAAGATAAGATTTATGTGGATATAGGTTCCAGCCTGTAATTATATATAGTAAAATATAACCAAATAGATGGGCAAAATAGTATAAAAATCGTGGTTTAAACCACTCATACGCAAAGGACATAGATAATGACTTTAATGGTTTAGCAAAAGTTTTTAAACAGTTTGCCAAAAATATAAGACTTTTATCATTAAAAATTATGTTTTGTCAAAATTATTGAAGGGTGGTCATTTTTTATTGTAAATAATATATTTTAGAAGGTAATTTGAAAAGAAAATAATTCCACCAACATCATTGAATCAATGTCTGTTTGGTATGTAGTTTGAGAACATCTTTTCAATGAAATATTTCTTATAAGCATGTATAGAAAGATTACTTCTGACCTTGATTTATTTCGCAAAAACTCAAAAATCGATATTCAATTTGTTGCAGAAAAAGCTTTGAGCTTGTTAGGTGTGAAGTTTACGAATTCATATCTTAAAAAGCAGTTAGAGCAACATCCCAATTTCCCATCTCTATTATCACTTAGCGATTTATTTGAGCATTATAATATTAAAGCTACTGCAGGAGAGTTTGAAGATAAAAATGAAATCCTTAATTATAATACTCCTCACATTTCATTTACTGAAATAGATAAAAACAGTGGATTTAGTTTAATAACTAAAATTGAATCTAATAAAGTTTATTTCCAAAACATAATCTCTCAAAAAAAAACAACTGAAATATCACTTAATGAGCATCTATCAAAGTGGTCTGGAATTGCTTTGTTTTTTGAAAAAAGTAAAGTATCATCTGAACCTAATTACTTCAGAAATCAAGTTTTTGAAATTTTCAATAATTCAAAATGGATATTGCTTTCAACAATGACAATCTTTAGTGTTTTGATATTTAGTTTTTCAATTTCATCTTCTTTATATATTGGTTTATTCATTGAATATATAGGTTTAAAATTCATAGGAACAATTGTTTCAGCTTTGATTATTTATTTTTCTTTCAATTATAATAACCCTACTATTAAAGGTATTTGCACATTATCTGAAAAAACTGATTGTAATTATATCCTCAACTCTAAAGCATCTAAGGTTTTTGAGTTTCTAAGTTGGTCCGAAATTGGTTTATTATACTTCACTACCACTTTTGTACTTATAATATTTGCTGAAACTGCACACAATCCAAGGTATTATAGTTTGATATGGATTTTAAATATTATGTGTTTACCTTATACAGTATACTCAGTATATTATCAATTAGTTACTGTAAAAAAAATATGTACTCTTTGTATGTTTATCCAATTTATCATTTGGCTCGAATTTTTAATTGGGCAATTATTCTTCGATAAACAATTAAATTTATCTGTTTCTGAATTATACACTTTTCTATTCATTGGTTGTTTCATAGCCGTCGTATGGTTTACTATAAAGCCCTTAGTAGAGTCTTATTACAAACTTCCTTTATTAAATCGAGAGCTTAAGAATTTTAAGTTAAATGTTGGTTTGTTTAATTCTTTACTTGCTACTTCCAAATCACTTGTATATCCCTCGGATGTAGATTTTATAACATTTGGAAATAAAAATGCTCCCCTCAATATTACGATATTCACAAACCCTCTCTGTGGCCCTTGTGGCGTAGTTCATCATAAATTAGAAAAACTTATTGTTGAATATGGAGAAAATCTATCGGTTACAGAAATTTTTACCGTTTCTGATAATCCACAAGATAATAGAAGACTTTTAGCTGCCCACATGATACAATTATTTAGGCAAAAAAGTAGTAAAGAAGCGTTGGAAGCCTACCATTGTTGGTATGATGATGACAAAAAAGATATTAATACTTGGTTAAATAGCTTTTCTATTGACGGAAATCCGATAGAAGAAAATGTAATATTACTCAATAAATACGCATCAATAACAAAATACTTAGAAATAAAATCTACCCCAACTATTGCTATAAATGGAAGACAACTGCCAGAAGTATATTCAATAGATGACCTTATTGAACTTGTTCCTTATCTATTTTAATTAATTTTTTATAAAAATATTGCATTTACATCCGGAGGTAAGTGTACTTGATTAGCCTAATATCATTAAAAAGGCAGGGGAAGCCGAAAACCTTTTAGAGTAGGTAAAAAAAGAAATCTATAAACATATGAAAGTTTTAGATAAAAAAAAGTTAAAAACAATTAAAGGAGGATATACTTCAAAGGTATGGCCTGATGGTACTGGTGTGACAGAATGTGAGAGAGATTATACTAACCGCCAAACTTGTTGTTCTGCATATTCTTATGATGGTGAATATGGTCGCAATCAATGCTTTGCGTGGTAGTATTGAATAAATGAGCAATTGTGAAAAATCAAAAATAGGCGTTTATTCATTTAATCATGGACAAATTGAAGTAATACGGGGACGCCGAAAACCATTTAGAGTAGGTAAAACAAATAAACAATTAGTACTATGAAAGTTTTAGAAAAAAAAGCATTAAAAACAATTAAAGGTGGTATTACAAAAGAATGGCCTGATGGAACAGGTTATACAGAATGTCACTGGGACAATATATGGCAAATCACCGTTTGTCATGCTGCAAAATATGATGGGTCATGGTCTCAAAATGGTTATTACATGTGATTCTCACTCTCAAATTAGTTTGTAAATAAGATATAATTGTCTTAAAATTTTTGTCAAAAAACGGTTGATATATTTTCGACCGTTTTTTGACTCACTTTGGTTTAGTTACACATTAATATATACTTACTGTAGTGATAAAATCCCGCTAAATAGTGAACCTGTCTAAAGTAATTATAAAATAAAAGAAGCTCATTTAAAGGTTAATTTTGCTTTGCGAACTAAAAAGAACCTTACCATGAGCATCTTAAGCAAAGATAAGATTAAAAAATTTA
>JAIYBU010000063.1 GCA_027488335.1 Cytophagaceae bacterium | reverse complement strand
CCAAAGAGTTTGAATGTATCAAAGTGAAGTTTTCAAGACTGAAAAATTTTGGTGTAAAAATTGTTGTGTTTCACTTTGGTATTTTTTGAAAGTTAATTGATAATCTAAATAAACGTTTTTACTCGTGACTAAAGCAGAAGTTATCGTTGCAATTGCCGACAAAACTGGCGTGGACAAAGCAAGTGTATCCACAACACTTGAATCATTTTTTGAAATTGTAAAGGACACATTAGCTCAAGGCGATGCAGTGTACGTGAGAGGGTTCGGAAGTTTCGTAAATAAACACAGAGCCGCTAAAAAAGCTCGCAATATTTCGGCAAAAACTACCGTTATGGTTCCTGCTCATTCAGTTCCAGGTTTCAAACCAGCTAAAGAATTTACTGAACAAGTAAAAGCATCAGTAAAATAATCTTATCAAGAATAGTATGATTCTTTGAATAAATCATGGATAGTCCAACAAATTGGCTATCCATGATGTTCTTTTAGAGCATCATCATTTAAAAGGACATGAAAAAAAACTTCATCATTCTGATTGTCATTGCGGTAGCCCTCACGGGCTTTCTTTATTCTCGCCCAAAGGTAGTTGTGAAAGACGAAGCAAAGGCGAATAGAGATAAAGTTTCGGAAACAAAATCGGATGAAAAACATTCCGATGATGACGGTCACGACCATTCTGAAACATCACAAGCACCTAAATTATCAGCCGAACAAGAAAAGAAGCTAAGTGAATTAAAGCAAAAGCTGGCTTCTGCAAGCAATAAAGTGGCTATTTACGACCAAATTGCCCAAGTATTTATTTCAGCCAATCGTTTTGATAGTGCAGCCGTTTATGCCGAAAGAATTGCTTTGGCAAATCCAAGCACCGAAAACTGGATGCAAGCGGGAGATACTTATTATCAGGCATTTACGTTGTCGCTTCGCCAAGAAAATGTGGCTAATTATGCCGAGAAAACCCGTGCGTGTTACCAGAAAGTGTTGGAGAAAAACCCCCGACAGTTACAGGCCAAAACCAATTTGGCCATGACTTATGTACAGTCTGATTCGCCAATGCAAGCAATTATGATGCTTCGTGAGGTAATAACCGAAGAGCCAAACTTTGAGCCAGCATTAATGAACTTGGGCGTGCTTTCGATGCAATCAGGGCAGTATGATAAAGCCGCTGACCGCTTCAAACAAGTTATCCGAATCAATCCAAATAACCAAAATGCACTGTTGGGTTTGGGGTATAGCTTAATTGAATTGAAGCAAAAACCACAAGCAAAAATTATTTTTGAAGACCTCAAGAAAAAAGTAAAAGAGCCAACTTTATTAGAAGAAGTAAATAAGGCTTTGGAGAGTTTAAAATAATTCATTATCTTTGCGGTTCGATAAAAACCTTTATTCTGAATTTCAGAATAAGTTCGTTAGAAAAATTAATTTCAAATAATCCTTCGGGAAAATAAATTATTACTATCATGCCTTGCGGAAAAAAAAGAAAAGGTCATAAAATGGCCACGCACAAAAGAAAGAAGCGTCTTAGAAAGAATCGTCATAAGAAAAAATAATTTTTCTTAAGTTTAGCAGCATTATTTCTACAAAAATTAGAAATCAATACTGCTAAACTTTCCCTTTTTGTGCCTAATTATTATTTATTAACCCCTTTGATTCTACCTCAAATTTGAGCAACGAATTATATATCAGTACCACACAGAAAGGTGATAGAATAGCCCTTGTTCAAGACAAGCGACTAATCGAGTATCACTTTGATGAGACGGAACATCAGTTCGCCGTCGGAGATATTTATTTGGGGATAGTCAAGAAAGTCGTGCAAGGAAACAATGCCGCTTTCGTTGACGTGGGTTATGATAAAGATGGCTTTCTTCACTACAACGAGATTATCTCGTACAATTCTCTCAACAAATTCGTAAAAGACGTTATTGCCAAACGCCCAGTCAATCTTCGTTTGAAAGGTTTTAAGATGGAACCCGAAATCGAAAAATTTGGTAAAATCAATGATGTAGTTACGAAAAACACCCCAGTCCTCGTACAGGTTGTTAAAGAGCCAATCTCAACCAAAGGTCCACGTCTTTCTTGCGATATTTCGATTGCAGGACGAAACGTGGTTTTAGTGCCTTTCGGTAATTCGGTTAATATCTCTAAGAAAATCACAAATAAGCAAGAACGTCAGCGATTACACAAAATGGTGTCGTCGGTAAAGCCTGAAAACTTTGCAGTGATTGTCAGAACGGTGGCCGAAGGAAAAGACATGGACGAATTGAGCCGTGATATTGAGTTTTGTGTAGAAAAATGGGAAGAAGGAATGAAGGCTTTGCGTGATGCCAAGCCTCGTGACCGTATCATCAGCGAAATGGGTCGTGCATCATCAATTTTGAGAGATATGCTCAACGATGATTTCGACAATATTCATGTTGATACCAAAGAAAATTATGAAGGTGTAAAAACTTTCTTGCATACCATTGCACCCGATAAAGAGAAGATTTTGAAACTCCATACGGGAAAAAATAAACTTTTTGAGCAATACGGTATCGAAAAACAAATAAAATCGTTGTTCGGACGCTCAGTTAGCTTACCAAACGGGGGCTATTTGATTATCGAACACACGGAAGCACTTCACGTAATTGATGTAAATAGCGGTAATAAATCAACTCAAGAAGACGACCAAGAGTCAACAGCACTGGCTGTAAACTTAGAAGCCGCTAAAGAGTTGTGTCGCCAGTTGCGTATGCGTGATATGGGTGGGATTATCGTCGTCGATTTCATTGATATGAAGAAAAGCGAGAACCGTCGCATTATTCAGGAAGCAATGAAAGAAGAAATGAAAGGCGACCGCTCGAAATATACGATTCTGCCGATTTCAAAATTTGGTTTACTTCAAATTACTCGTCAACGTGTTCGTCCAGAAATGAATATCGTTACTCGTGAAACCTGCCCTACTTGTAGCGGTACAGGTACGATTCAGGCGAGTATCATCGTTACAGATTTGATTGAAAATAACCTTGATTATATCCTTTCAAAGCAAAACGAAAGCGGTATAAGCATTGTACTACATCCGTTTATTTATGCCTACTATCGTGAAGGAATTATTTCAAAACAAATGAAATGGTTCTTGAAATATAGAGTGTGGGTAAAACTCATCAAAGATTCTTCTATCGGTATCACAGAGTTTCATTTCCTCAATAAATTGGGCGATGAAATTGAGATTGGATAATTATCAGTCCACAGTTTAGGCGAGCGGCGTTCCGCTCAATAGTCCTCAGAAAAGTATTTCTTTACACTTATGCGTACTTTAAGTTCTACTGAGCTTGCTTTGTGATGGACTTTTGGGAATATATTTGCTACATTTTATATTTCTTTCGTATCTTTCCAAACATTTATTTGACCATCTATTTAACCTCTACAAAACTCATTTTCTATGAAAAAAGTACTCGCTTTTTTGTTATTCCCTTTACTCACATTCGCCCAAGAAGTGGATAAAAAAGAATGGAAACAGCTTTTTAACGGCAAAAATCTCGACGGCTGGAAAGTAAAAATCAGAAATTATGAACTCAACAATAATTATGGCAATACTTTCAGAGTGGAAGATGGTCTGATGAAAGTCAGATATGATGCAAGTGCGTATCCTGCCTTTAATGAGCGTTTTGGACATATCTTTTATAAAGATAAATTCTCATATTATAAAATTGCGGTAGAATACAGATTTGTGGGCGACCAAGCCATCGAAGGACCAGGTTGGGCAACTCGTAATAGCGGTATTATGGTGCATGGACAAACGCCCGAAAGTATGGGTAAAGACCAAGATTTTCCGATTTCGATTGAAGTACAATTATTGGGAGGATTGGGAAAAGGAAACCGTACGACGTGTAATGTTTGTACACCTGGGACAAACATTGTTTATGAAAATAAATTTGATAAACGTCATTGTATTAATTCGACTTCAAAAACGTACGATGGAGACCAATGGGTAAGAGCAGAAGTGACTGTTTTGGGCGATTCGGCCATTATTCACTATGTAAATGGAGAGAAAGTTTTGGAATATCTACAACCACAAATCGGTGGTGGAAACGTAAGTGGACACGATGAAAAATTAATGGCTGAAGTAAAACTCTTGAAAGAAGGTTCGATTTCTCTACAAAGCGAGAGTCATCCCGTTGATTTCCGAAAAGTTGAGTTATTGAATCTCTGCGGCTGCACCGACCCAAAGGCGTCAAATTATAAGTCGTACTACGTAAAATCAGATAATACTACTTGTGTGTATAAGAAAGGCAAAAAGAAATAAATTGTTCTTTAAAACGTAGCGTTTTGATTTCATGGCACTTTAAATCCTTTTCTTTGAAAAGGGGAGGGGGCTTGAAAAAATCATTGGGTTATACATTGGGGCATCTACCGAATTATAGCAAGAGAAACATGTAAAGAAGTATTAGATAAGAAGTGATTGAAACAAAAAACCTTTCTCGTACTGAGAAAGGTTTTTATATGTAGAAAATCTTTGTAGGAGGGGTTAAAAAACTTTCCTCTACAATGATTAGATTTGAACTCTTTTGAAAGCTGTGATTTTCAAGCCTTTCAAGGTTTTCTCTAATAATTGAGCAATCGTCAATGAGTTGTCTTTTACGAACTCTTGGTTCAACAAAGTATTTTCTTTGTAGAATTTACCCAATTTACCCATTGCAATTTTCTCTAACATCGCTTCTGGTTTGCCTTCTTGACGAGCAACTTCCATACCGATTTCGATTTCTTTTTGAACGATAGCTGGATTTACGTCTTCTTTGTCAAGACCTACTGGTTTCATGGCAGCAATTTGCATCGCTACGTCTTTACCAACCTCAGTTACGTCAGTGCCTTGAGTGTTATCAAAAGCAACTAATACACCTAATTTTCCAGTTGAGTGTGTGTATGATACAACTTGCTCAGCTTCTACGAATTGGTAGTCAGTTACAACGATTTTCTCTCCGATTTTACCTACTAATTCGATGATAGCCTCTTCAACTGTACGGCCATCAGCCATTTTAGTAGCTAATAACGTTTCTTTATCTTTTGCGTTGTTTTCAACACCTGTTTTCAATACATCAGCTGCTAATTCACGGAATGAATCAACTTTAGAAACTGGCTCAGTTTCGCAAGCTAATGCTAAGATTGTAGCATTTTTACCGTTATCGCTAATCAATACTAATCCTTCGTTTGTTTCGTTGTCAGCACGTTTTGCTGCAACTTTTTGTCCAGCTTTACGGAGTATTTCAACTGCTTTGTCGAAGTCACCTTCTGCTTCTGTCAAAGCTTTTTTACAGTCCATCATACCCGCTCCTGTCATCTGACGGAGTTTGTTTACATCTGCTGCTGTGATATTCATTTTATGTTTTTATTAAGTTTGTATTAATACGTTGTCTTTTTGAAACAGAACAGCCCAAAACTTTCGCTTCGGGCTATTCTATCTGAATTATATCATTAGCCTTATATTAAGCTTCTGTTTTTTCTGCAGGGGCAGCAGCTTCTTCTGGAGCTGAAATGATAGCTTTCGCCTCATCAACTGCACGTTTTGCATCTTCTTCATCTTGCAAAGCAGCATTATCTTTGTCAAGTTTACGCTCCATGATACCTTCTTCGATAGCCTTACCGATAGCCAAAGTAATCAAGGCTACTGATTTGTAAGCATCATCGTTTCCTGGGATTGGGTACTCAACTGCCTCAGGGTTTGAGTTAGTATCACAAATGGCAATTACTGGAATACCAAGACGGTGAGCTTCTGATACTGCAAGGTGTTCACGCTTAACGTCAACAACAAACAAAGCAGCAGGAAGTCTTGAAAGGTCAGCAACACCACCCAACAAACGCTCTAATTTGATACGCTCACGGTCTAACATTAAACGCTCACGTTTTGCGATGTTTTTAGCAGTTGCTTCATCTTTCAACATACGCTCTACGTTTTGCAATTTCTTCAAAGATTTTTTGATAGTTGCAAAGTTTGTGAGCATACCACCTAACCAACGCTCAGTTACGTAAGGCATTTTCAAGCGACGTGCTTCTTCAGCAACGATTTCTTGAGCTTGTTTCTTCGTAGCTACAAACATGATTTTACGTCCAGAACGAACGATTCCTTTAACAACTTCTTGAGCGTCTTCTAAACAAGCAAGCGTTTTGTTAAGGTCGATGATATGGATTCCGTTTTTCTCCATGAAGATATACGGAGCCATTTTTGGGTCCCATTTACGGGTAAGGTGACCGAAGTGTACACCTGCATCCAATAATTCTTTGTACTCTAATTGTGCCATTTGACTAAATTAGTAAGATGTAAATAATAAATTAAACTACGCAGCACAGCACACCGGACACGATTAAGTGCTGTCTGGACTATACAATAGATTTACGAATGAAGAGTAATAAACTTCATATAAAAACTACGAGGTACAAATAGAAAAAATCGTAGTTCGTACCTCGTAATTCGTAAATAATATTAACGTTTCGAGAACTGGAATCTCTTACGTGCTTTACGACGACCTGGTTTTTTACGTTCAACCATACGTGCATCACGAGTTAAGAAACCTTCTTTTTTCAACGCTGGACGGTTCTCTGCATTTGCTTCGCACAAAGCACGAGATACTGCCATACGAACAGCTTCTGCTTGGCCAGCAATACCACCACCACTTACGTTTACTTTTAAATCATACTGACCAGCTGTGCTTGTTGTAGCAAATGGCTGATTCAAGATAATTTGGAGAATCTCTGAAGGAAAATATTCCTTCAAACCTTTTCCATTGATAGAAACTTCACCATTTCCCGCTTTCATGTAAATACGAGCTACGGCTGTTTTTCTTCTACCTACTGCGTTGATAACTTGCATTTGTATATAGAAATTTGAAAATATTCTGAATAAATAAAGAAATTATTTTAGTTATTAGTGGATTGGTTTCAGAAGTAATTGGTCAAACGACTTGCTCACAACTACTAACCAGCAACTAATAACAAATCACCAAATTATAATTCAATTGTTTTTGGTGTTTGAGCTGCATGTGGGTGTTCAGAACCAGCGTAAACATACAAATTTGTATATAAACGACGACCTAAAATTCCCTTTGGTAGCATACCTTTTACGGCCATTTCTACCACACGACGGCCATCTTTTGCCATTAATTCACGAGGAGTAGCAAAACGTTGTCCACCTGGGTGTCCTGTATGACGGATATAAACTTTATCAGTCATTTTCTTTCCTGTCAAACGTATCTTTTCAGCATTGATAACAATTACGTTATCGCCACAGTCAACGTGAGGAGTAAAGTTTGTTTTGTTTTTACCACGAATGATGTTCGCAATTTGGCTACACAAGCGGCCTAATACTTTGTCGGTAGCATCAATAACTACCCATTCTTTATTAACGGTTTCACTGTTAGCAGAAATCGTTTTGTAACTTAAATGCTTCACTGTTTTGTTTATTTTAAATGTTCGATACACTTAGTTTCCTAAGCGGTTTGAAAAAAGCATTTGTCATCTATTTTTAGTTTTCACTCCCAACTGCTACGACTCTCTTTCGATGACTTTTTCCACAAAGTTATGGGGTGTTGAAACAACACTTGATTCGCTTCGGAAATAGCGTTTCTCCCTAACTTAAATTATCCCTCGAACAAACGGGCTACGCTACGAGGGTGGTATTTTGGGGCTGCAAAATTATAAATTTCTTTTAATAAAACCAATAACTTACGAATTATTTTATGCGTAATTAGTTGATATGAAGATAAGAACGTAAATTTGTGGCAGTATTTAGCATTTACACAGCTACATCTATAAAAGTCACACATTTAAACCTTCCCAAAATCATGAGATATACTTTTACTATTTTGTTATCATTTTTTATGTTTCATTGGAGCTTTGCACAATGGAATGCCAATGACGCCACACCCTCGATTGTGAGTGCTGCTCCCGACTTTCAGTATGCCGTACTTTATTCGATTGATGAGAATGGAAATAGCTTTTATGTGTGGGCTGATTATCGTGATAATCTCATTGATTTATATGCCCAAAAGCTCGATGCGAAAGGTACTCCTCAATGGACAAAAAATGGTTTACGCATAGGCCGAATTTTAGATAAAAGTACATTTATTTACACGCCAAAATTGATTAAGCCCGATAGTAAAGGTGGAGCGTATGTTTTGTGGCATAGATGTATTGATGTAAACAAAACTGACCGAAGAAATTTATACGCCCAGTATGTTTCGAGCGAAGGGAAACCTCAATGGGCAGCTGATGGTGTAAAAGTAACCGACCAAGAACTCACAAGTGATGATGCTAACGACGGTGTTTTAGAACTGAATGACCTAAAAAATGATAAATTATTAATTACTTTCAATAATTTCAATCGTTCGACTAATAATAACGTAGTTTTTACAAAAAAACTGAATTATGCAGGAAATGTCGTTGAAGCTGAAACGAAACTATTGGAGGCGAAAGGCTTGGAAACCAAAGTTTTGTATGATGAGAAAAATAGCAAATTTATCGCTCTGATAAAAGACCCAGCCACTGATTATTCGTTTCAAACTTTTGATGCTGCTAATAAAGCACTTATTTCTGTTATAGCAGCTTTGCCAAATGCTTTTTCAGGGAATACTCGCATTGATTTATTTAAAATAGATACTGATGGTAATGCAATCGTAGGTAGAACACTCACGGCATCTGATAAAAGAACAGTATTTGTACATAAAATAAGTAAAGATGGTAAGAATTTATGGGGAAGTAGCGGAGTGAATTTAGGTTCAAATTCAACTTTCGATGTGCAAATTGTACCAACGAGCGACGGTGGTGGAATGGCTACTTGGATTGAGACAGGCGACAAATCAAAACCTTTTCAGATGGCAAAAATCAATTCCAGTGGTGGTGTAGTTTGGAGAAAAGATGTCTTTACGCCACGCTCTGATAAATCTTATTTTCTTCCAAATAAACTTATATCCGACGGTAAAGATGGCGTTTACACCTTGTGGTTATTCCCCAAAAACATTGGCTATGACCTAACGATTCAGCACTTTGACTCAAATGGAACGCCAAAATTTGGAGAAGATGGTGTTGCGATAAAAGATTATACATTTTTTAGTGATTATCGTTTAATGCTTCACCCCAAAACGGGTGGCGTAATTGTGCTTTATGGAGCCAATAAAGAACTCGAAGATGGACGTGGTGGTTCGGTAGATTTATATACGAACTATTTTACCGAAACTGGCAAAATTGGCTTAGAGGTGCCGCCGAGTATTACGGTTACCTCGCCAAGTCCGAATAGTTTCTGTGCGGGGCAAAGTTTTTCTGTTTCATTAACAACTGCTGACGGAAGTTTTAATCTTGATAATAGATTTAGAGTTTTACTTTCTGATAAGAATGGGAGCTTCGATAAAGCCATTGAATTAGGAAATGATAGTAGAAGAACGGTCAATGTAAAAACAACGCAAGATTTAGAGAAAGGAACATATAAAATAAAAGTAGTTTCGACCTCGCCAGTCATTGAAAGTACGAATACTGTTGAAATTACAGTCGGAGATATAGACGTACCGACAATCACATCTGATAAATTATCGGTTTGTGCTGGAGGAAACGAAAAAGCAACGCTGACTTCGAGTAGTTGTAAAGATGGTCTTTTGAAATGGTCGAATGGTCTATCAACTTCTTCGATTGCAGTTTCGCCAGTTGATAATACTACATACACCGCCACCTGCATGATTTCGGGCTGTAAAGAAAGTGCGGTTTCAAATTCAATTTTGATTCAAGCAGTAAAACTGGCGGTTACGGCGAGCAATACTGGCCCCTATTTTGAAGGTGAGTTATTGAAATTGAGTAGTGCATCAAGCACAGGAACTGCCCCGCTAAAATATGAATGGACTGGTCCAAATAGCTTTTCATCAGTAATTCAGAATCCAAGTATTTTGAATGTTTCATTAAAAGCTGCGGGTACGTATGGTGTAAAAGTGACAGACGCCAATAATTGCCAAGGAAATGCTCAAACAGAGGTGAAAATCAATCCAATCTTAGCTAACGAAACTCCAAAAGGTGCTGAAGTAAGTATTTATCCAAACCCAGTTGGTGAGCAGTTAAATGTTTCGTTTGATGCTGAACCAAACAAGCAAATCAGTATCACGATTTTAGATAGCCGAGGACAGATAATTGAACAGCGAAAACTAAAATCAGTAGGCGGTAATCAACAAGAAAAATTAGATGTTAGAAATATCACGAGCGGGCAATATCTCCTCAAAATAAACACTTCACAACAAGAAGTAGTTAAGAAGATAATAATTAGTCAGTAATAGACCGTAGGTCTAAATAAACCAATAAAAATGTCGTTAAAAACATATTTTCTACAAGTAAAAGAAGTCGTACAAGAAACGGCTGATAGTGTAACCATTTATTTTTGGCATCCATTAAGCGAGCAAATCAAATATAAAGCTGGGCAATTTATCACGATTATTGTACCAGCGGGCGAAGGTGGCAAGAAAGTACGTCGTAGTTACTCGATGTCCACTTCACCCCACAGCGATACTGCGATTGGCGTTACAGTAAAAAGAGTAGCAGGTGGTTTAGTTTCTAATTATCTGAATGATAATGTAAAAGTTGGGGATTTCTTAGAAGTTCTTGAACCTTTGGGCAATTTCTTCTTGGAACCCGATGCCGATACAACTCGCCACATTGTCCTTTTTGCGGCAGGAAGTGGTATCACTCCTATGATGTCGATTGCAAAATCGGTTTTGAAAATGGAGTCAAATTCTCGTGTAACGCTTATTTACGGTAATCGTAGAGAAGATTCAATCATTTTCAAACAAAAACTCGAAGAACTCGAAACTCAGTATGGCAAGCGTTTGGGCGTGCATCATTTATTGAGCAACCCTTCTGATTTGTGGGTAGGGCATAAAGGTAGAATCAGTCAAGGAATAGCCGTTCGCTTGATGAAGGATGCTAATACCGATTTTGCTAAAGACAATTTTTATCTCTGCGGTCCAGTAGGTATGATGGAAGATGTGATAGCTGCTTTGGACATTTATAACGTACCAAAAGAGCGTATTCACAAAGAAAATTTCCACACAGTAATGGTTGAAGGCGAAGCGGAAGAAAGTGACGATTCACTACAAACACAAACCGTGAAAGTAAAATACAATGGCGATGAATATGAGTTTGAAGTAAAACCGCACCAAACAATTTTGGAAGCGGCTCTGGATTTGGATATTGATTTACCGTATTCGTGTCAAGCGGGTATGTGTACGGCCTGTATGGGTACTTGTACGGAAGGAAAAGTGAAAATGGATGAAGAAGATGGTCTGACTGAAAAAGAAATTAAAAAAGGAATTATTCTGACTTGTGTTGCTCACCCGATTACGAAAGGCGTGGTGATTGAGATTGATTAAGAAACTATTTATAAAAGTTTCACGGCCATAGATTTTGCTATCTATGGCTTTTTTTATTCAAAATTTTGCTAATTATTGTATAAAATTTCTCTCACTTCGCTTTCTCCAATTTCTTCTAAAAATTCTACCCATTATATGAAAGGTTTCCAATAGTTTTAGTGAGTCGAAAAAAACGTGGATGAGTCACTTGGCAAATCCCTTTGAGTTATTCACCTATATGGTCAATATCATCCAATGCTTTGTGGGTGAAAAATTCATTGTAACCACTTATTCATTTCTATTTTAGCATCTTCAAAATTAACCACTTGGTTGTTTTTGATTGCTCCAAGACTTCTTCCACCTTCTGGATGAAAATTAGCCTTTTAATCAGTTCTTCTATATCAAATTTGTTTTATTTCGTTGGTAAAAACTGACTTTTTTCCAGCATTATAGGTCAAAACTCATAATCGTTTGTTATTTTTGTTCGTTATACCCCCAAAACATAAACTTACCTCCGTGCTTTTTAAAAACAGAAAAATACTTTTGCTGGCTATTATTTGTAGTTTTTTTGGTTTATTAACTTCGTTTATTTTACCCCAAAAAACTCCACCCGATTATCTCACTCGACAAGAACGCTGGACTGATAGTCTGCTTTCAACCATGACCTTGGAAGAGAAAGTTGGACAACTATTCATGATTTCTACTTTCTCAAATCGTACTGAAACTTATTACCAACAAGTAGAAAGTAATATTGCGACTTATCACCTTGGTGGCTTGATTTTCTTTCAAGGCGGGCCATATCGCCAAGCACGTCTGACAAACCGTTACCAACAAATCTCTCGCATACCCCTCATGATTGGCATGGATGCTGAGTGGGGGCTGGGTATGAGGCTTGATAGTGTCATTGAGTTTCCGAAACAAATAACGCTCGGAGCAATTCAAGATAATAGTTATGTTGAAAAATTTGGAGAGGAAGTTGGCCGTCAATGCAAACGGCTGGGTATTCACGTAAATTTTGCCCCTTCGGTCGATGTCAATACAAATCCCAAAAATCCGATTATCAATTACCGTTCGTTTGGTGAGTCGCAGTATAATGTTGCCGAAAAAGGTGCAATGTATATCAAAGGGATGAAAAAATATAATGTCATGGGAAGTGCCAAGCACTTTCCTGGGCACGGCGATACCGACCAAGATTCTCACCGAACGCTTCCATGGGTGAGCCATTCGATTGACAGATTGAATGAAGTTGAGCTTTATCCTTTCCGCAAACTAATTGCCGATAGTGTGGCTATGGTCATGACTGGACATTTATTTGTGCCAGCCCTTGAGCCTCGTACAAACACGCCAACTTCGATTTCTCATAAAACTGTTACCGAGACCATTAAAGAGAAAATGGGTTTTGAAGGAATTGCGATTACTGATGCTCTCAATATGCGAGGAATTACGGCAGGGCTACAAGCAGGCGAACCCGAATTATTGGCGTTTTTAGCTGGAAACGATATTTTACTGCAATCGGGTAATCTTCCGGCGGCGTTTAATAAAATAAAAGCAGCCGTAGAAAGTGGACAAATTCCAATGGCCGAATTGGATGCTCGTGTAAAGAAAATTTTGAAAGCAAAGTTTTGGGCAGGCTTAAATACCTATAAACCTATTGAAATGGCAGGTTTAGGTAGTGATTTGAATAGTAAAAAAGCCAATGATTTAAAAGCTGAATTATTTGAGCAAGCCGTTACAATCATCAAAAATCAAGATAATTTATTGCCGTTCGTTAATCTCGATACCACAAGTTTTGCTTCGGTAGCAATCAGTGCAGAGTCGGGCAATGAGTTTCAAAAAATGCTAAGTCAGTATGCCAATTTTAGGCATTTTGCCGTACCTTTTAAGCCTGCGGCCGACAAAGATATAGCATGGGTGCTGGAAGAAGCTGCCAAATATAAAGTGGTGGTAGTGAGTATACATGACATGAACAGCCGAGGCGACAGAAACTACGGAGTTTCACCTGCAACAATTTCGTTTATCAATCAACTTCGTAAAAAAACTAAAGTTGTTGTAGTAGGTTTTGGGAATCCGTACGGCATGAAATTGTATGATGGAGTGTCAACTTTAGTTTGTGGTTATGAAGATGAAATTGCTTCGCATCGAGTTGTGCCGCAAATTTTATTTGGGGCATTGCCTGCCAAAGGAAAACTGCCCGTAACGGTTACTTATGAGCAGAAAGTAGGAAATGGCGTGCAAACCGAACGCATCGGACGAGTATCGTTCGGAACGCCCGAAAGCGTAGGCATGAATGCAAAAAAGCTTAACGAAATTGAACAGATTGTGCAGCAAGGCATCAGCAATCGTGCTTTTCCAGGTTGCCAAGTTTTGGTAGCTCGCAATGGAAAAGTAGTGTATAACCGAAATTTTGGTACACTTCGCTACGACATTTATGAGCCAGTAAATGACCAAACACTTTATGACATTGCTTCAATGACGAAAGTATCGGCAACGTTACAAGCGGTTATGCTTTTAAACGAAAGAGGAGCGATTGATTTGAACGAAAAAGCCTCGACATACCTCCCCGAAATGCGTGGAACTAACAAAGAAAATATGTTGGTTTCAGATATTCTGATGCACCAAGCGGGTTTGGTGGCGTTCATCCCTTTTTGGGAGAAAACAAAGTCGGGTGGAACATTTAAAAGTGATTATTATCGTTTCTCAAAAGATAGTGTAAATCTGCAAGTAGCTGATAACCTGTATATTACGCCCGCTATCAGAGATTCGGTGTGGCGTTGGGTTCAGCAATCAAAACTTATTAATGTTTATGATAAATTGGGTGGGTATCGGTTTACTTACAGCGATTTAGGTTTAATTATGTTACAGAAAATGGTGGAGAGAATCACCAATCAACCACTTGATGAGTTTGTCGAACAAAACATTTACGAACCGCTCGGAATGACTTCAACACTCTATAATCCAAGTACAAAATTTGATAAAAATAACATTGCTCCTACCGAAATTGATGCTATTTTTCGAGCCTCACAAATTCAAGGAACCGTGCACGACCCAAATGCTGCTTTGCTTGGGGGAGTAGCTGGCCATGCAGGCCTTTTCAGTAATGTAAGCGATTTGGTGAAGCTATACCAGATGAATTTGCAGAAGGGGTATTATGGTGGACGCCAGATTTTGTTTTCAACAACTGTTCCTCATTTCGCTCGAAATTATACGCAACGCAGCCACCGAGGACTCGGCTGGGACAAACCCGAAGCGGGTGATGATAAACCCGTTATTGCGATTGATGCTTCGCCTACAACTTTTGGTCATACTGGCTTTACAGGAACGGCCGTTTGGGTTGACCCCGAGCGAGATTTAATCTTTATTTTTCTTTCCAACCGAGTGTATCAAAGTTCGGCTAATAATAAAATCAATACATTGAAGATTCGTAAACGTATTCATGAAGTTATCAATGCTGCGATTATTCAATAGTTTTGATATTACCTATCCAATGATTTGTGTTTCATAGAACTTTATACTAATTTGCTTTCAGATAAAGACAACCCTTTCTATGAACAAAATAACTATTTTTCTCTCATTTCTCTTTCTTTCAATCACGGCCACAACTTTGGCTCAAAAGAAGAAATCAATTATTCGTACCCTTATTGTCGATGGGCAGAATAACCACGTTCAATGGCCTAAGATAACTTTTATGATGAAAAAATACTTGGAAGAGACAGGTAGATTCAAAGTAGATGTGCAACGAACAAAATATACTTGGCTGGGAGAGGAGTTTATTGCGAAGTTTCCGATTGAAGGTCTTTCCGAAACTGAAGCAATGAAAAAATCGCAAACAGACCCTGATTTCAAACCAGATTTTTCAAAGTATGATTTGGTGATTTGTAATTTTGGTTGGAACGCTGCTCCGTGGCCCGAAGAAACGCAAAAGAATTTTGAACAATACATGAAAAAAGGTGGAGGATTAGTAGTAATTCATGCCGCTGATAATTCGTTTCCACAATGGCCCGACTACAACAAAATGATAGGTTTAGGTGGCTGGGGCGACCGTACTGAAAAAGACGGCCCTTATGTGTATTACAATAATGAAGGCATACTCGTGAAAGATAATGCAGTAGGCAAAGCGGGTTCGCACGGACCAGAGCATGAGTATGTGATTGAAATCAGAAATTCGGAGCATCCGATTACAAAAGGAATGCCAACAAAATGGCTACACGCCAAAGACGAATTGTACGACCGACTTAGAGGGCCAGCCGAGAATATGGAAGTATTGGCAACTACTTTTTCGGCAAAAGAAAAACGTGGAACTGAGCGTCATGAACCAATGTTGCTCACGCTTAGCTACGGAAAAGGCCGAATTTTTCATACACCAATGGGGCATATTGATTATTCAGTCGAGTGTGTGGGCTTTATCACTTGTTTGCTTAGAGGTTCAGAATGGGCTGCCACTGGTAAAGTTACGTTCCCGATTCCGCAAGATTTTCCGACTGCCGAAAAGACAAGCAGTAGAACGTTTAAATAATATTTCAGTAGGTAATCCACAAAAAACTTTGTGGATTACTTATTTAACATACTGAGTTTTCCTCGCTCAAAATCCATAAATAAAAAATCAAACGGGTCAATATATTGATTATTTTTCTTCAATGTGTAATGTAAATGCGGCCCAGTTACCGTACCTGTTGCCCCAACCTCTCCAATTACCTGCATTCGCTTTACGTGCTGCCCTTTCTTTACCGAAATTTTATTCAGGTGTCCATAAAGCGACTCAAAACCGTAACAATGTTTTATTTTAATGTAGTTTCCTAAATCAACTTTAAAACCTATCTCAATCACATCACCATCGCCAGTAGCAATGGCTTTTTCGCCCGTTGTCCCTTTCAAATCAATGCCACGGTGAAAGAGCGTAACTTTATGCACGGGGTGGTTTCTTGCTCCATAAAATGAATTAATATTGACATCTTTTTTCATCGGATAACCCGCAGGAATAGCATTGATGAAGTTTTCTTTGAAGGGGTCGTTATAAATATGGCGAAGCATATCATTAACTTCAACCATGGGTGTAAGTTGAGTTTCCCAGTAATCTTCTTCGGACAGATTATTACTGCTTGCAAGTTGTGAAAAAACCGAAAAATTTATGGTCAGCAAAAATAGTATAAACGCTACTTTCTTCATTATCAGATGTTTACTCTTAGTATTTTACCACAAAAATACATCAAATTTGAGATAAAATTTCTCTTTAGTAAAATTGTACAATAAGTTCGATAGATAGTTATAAAATACTTATACGAATGTGAAAAAGAAATATTTAAACCATTCTAAATAACAAAAACTTAGATTGTGTGTTTTGTTTGTATGAATATCGTCTGGTTTAAAAGAGACCTACGCCTAAGCGACCACGCACCGCTCAAAGCTGCCATCGAAGATGGAGAATCATTTTTGATGCTTTATATTTGGGAGCCTTCGGTCATGTCTGACCCACATTATAGTCCTCGACACTGGAATTTTGTGCAGCAATCGCTCGATGACCTTAATGCTCAACTTTCGACTGGAAACGATTTGTTATCCATTACGATTTTAGAAGGTGAAGCTGAGGGTATTTTTGCAGCCATTCATCAAAAATATCAGCTTAGAAAAGTATTTTCTTACGAAGAAACAGGACTGAAAATTACCTATGACCGAGATAAAACACTGACCCGTTATTTCAAAGAAAATAACATCGAATGGCAAGAGTTTCAGACAAATGGCATTGTCAGAAAACTAAAAAATCGTGAAAACTGGGCTGAACTTTGGAAAACCCACATGCACCAAAGACTTGATGAGCCAGATTGGACAAAATTAAGAAACCCGTGTTTGGTTTTTGATGATGAAAACGAAGTTCATAAGCAATTCCAGCCTAAAAAGCATTACCTGAATCAGCATAAAGAATTCAAATTGGTTTTTCAGCCAGGTGGTGAAACTTACGCTCATCGTTACTTACAAAGTTTCTTGAATGATAGAGCCAAAAATTACTCAAAAACTATCTCAAAACCGCTCGAAGCTCGCAAAAGTTGTAGTCGACTTTCTCCCTATATTGCTTGGGGGAATCTCTCAATCAGGCAAGTATATCAATATACTCAAAATGCCAAAAAACGAGTTCCGTATCGTCGAGATTTAGAAAACTTTGTTTCTCGGTTGCACTGGCATTGCTATTTCATTCAAAAGTTTGAGATGGAAGACCGCATGGAATTCGAAAACATTAATCGAGGTTATGATAATTTGCAAAAGTCTGAAAATAAAGATTTTATCAAAAAATGGCAAGCAGGAAAAACAGGTTATCCGCTCGTAGATGCTTGTATGCGATGTGTCTGCGAGACAGGTTATCTGAACTTCCGAATGCGGGCAATGGTCGTTTCGTTTCTTACGCACCAACTTTTTCAACATTGGAAAGAAGGAGCAGTTTTTCTGGCCCAACAATTTCTTGATTTTGAAGCGGGTATTCACTATCCGCAGTTTCAGATGCAGGCGGGCGTTACGGGTATGAATACTGTCAGAATGTATAACCCAGTGAAACAATCGCAAGACCACGACCCGAACGGAATCTTTATTAAAACTTGGGTAAAAGAGCTTGAAAATTGTCCTGAAAATTTTATTCATGAGCCGTGGAAAATGACGCTAATGGAGCAAGATTTGTATGATTTTCGTTTGGGAGAAAATTATCCTTTTCCAATAATTGATTTAGAGCAGTCCACTCAGTTTGCTAAAGATAAACTTTGGGGAATCAGAAAAAATATTGAAGTAAAAGCCGAAAGCAAACGAATTTTGAGCAAACACGTTGTGCATCGCAAGAAAAAGAAATAATTTTGTTTGTGGGTCTGTGGAGCGAATTGGGCGGCAGCTGCACCTTGTTCGCCGAAGAAATGGTAATAAATTTTGAAATATAATCTTGAAAACACTAATAAAAAGTTATCAGTGAAAAACCATAAACCTTATCTCTACCTCCTAACTTCCATGTACATTGCAGGAGTGGTTGGCCTAAACGCCAATGCCACTGCCGAACTTTTCAAATTTCTTACACCCTTCAATTTGGTAGCATCGTTAGGCATTTTGCTCTATTTTCACAATGATTGGAACCGTAATTTTATTGTTTTTGCCATAATTACCTTTCTGACTGGCTATTTCATTGAGGTCATAGGTGTAAAAACTGGACTAATTTTTGGACATTATAAATACGACCGAACGCTCGGATTTGAAGTTCTCGAAGTGCCTCCAGTTATTGGGGTTAATTGGCTTTTATTAGTTTATTGTGTCGGGAGTTCGTTTTGCCGTGTCAATCAGCCACTTTATATCAAAGTAGTTTACGGAGCAATGCTAATGACAATGTTCGACTTTCTGGTCGAGCCAATCGCTATTCGTTTAGAAATGTGGTCGTGGTTTGGGCTGCTTCCACCCGTTCAAAATTACGTTGGTTGGTTTTTAGTTTCGGCATTTTTATTGACACTTTTTCACTGGCTTCCTTTCCGAAAGGACAATAAGCTTGCTTTTTGGTTGTTAATTCTTCAAATTTGTTTCTTCGGAGTTCAAAGCTTATTATTTTAATTTTGAAATCATTACAACTTTTCCCAGCAAAACGGAATCAATACTTTTGAAGACCTATAGTTGCCTATCTTGAAAGACACAATTAAATTAAATGAAACGCTCGTTAAAAGTTTTTATCGCATTTCTAACTGTTTTTGTGGCCATTACAAGTTGCGAAAAACAAACTGAAGAATCAACGCCAATTTCAACAACTGATACTTCGATTTTTTCTAAATATATTGCCGTAGGTGGCTCACTAACAGCGGGTTATACCAATGGCGGGCTTTACAGAGAAGGACAGTTGTCGTCCTTTCCAAATCTTATAGCCCAACAAGTAGGTGTAAAATTTGACCAAGCACTGTTTTCAGTAGAACAAGCAAACGGGACGGGTTATTGGGCAACCACTCCAACCAATACTTCACTTCAATTCGATAAAATTTCTGATAACCTCGCAATATTTACAACTTCTCCGCTCACTTTGGCAAAATATTCTGGAAGTATAGTCAATAATTATGGAGTAGTTGGTTTACGAGTTTCCGATGTGAATAAAGCAGGGTTTGGTAATGCAAAAACACAAGGTTTCAATCCATTTTTTGAACGAATTCTGCCTGTAGGAAAAGAAGAAATGTCTTATACCGATTTTGTAAAAGAAAGTAGTGCTACTTTTTTTGTGGCGAGCATTGGCGAACAAGATTTGTTGTCTTATGCAATTTCGGGTGGTAAAGTTTCCATGACCGAAACCTCTTCGTTTGCCTTTAATATTCAACAATTACTCGATGCTTTGGTAATAAATAAAGCAAAAGGAATTCTGACTAATATTCCGAATGTACTTGATTTACCCTACTTTAATTTCTACAGTTTTCAAGAGCTCGCCAAAAACGTTGGCTCGACAGATATTTACATCACCACAGGAAATGGAATCATAAGAACAGCCACCCCTAACGATAAAATATTGATGGAGGCTATCTCGAATGTTGGTAAAGTCAATGCAGTAAACCAAAAGAAAGGTTTAAGCATGGCCTATCCGCTTACCACAGAAGAAGTTTTGGACAAGGACGAAATAAGTATCATTACTTCACGATTAAGCGATTTTAATGGAGTTTTGAAGTTAGAAGCCGAAAAACGAGGAATTGTTTTAGCTGACTTAAATACAATTTACGACCAAATAAAAAGTAAGACTTATACCGTAAATGGTTTAAAATTCGATAATTCATTGTTTACTGGGGGCTTTTTTAGTCTTGATGGCATCAATCCAACGCCACGAGGCTCGGCCGTTATTGCCAACGAAATTATTAAAGTTATCAACGAAAATTATAAAAATTCTCTAAAAACAGCAATTCCTTCGCTTGATGTTACTAAATTTGAGGCTTTAAAAATCAAATAATTTTAATTTTAGACAAAACCGTCTAAAAAACTACTGTCTCAAAAAATGAAAATTTCAATCGTT
>JAIYBU010000067.1 GCA_027488335.1 Cytophagaceae bacterium | reverse complement strand
GATAATAATAAAAATCCCACTACTTTGAATCGGACTTTGGCTTAATTTTACGATGTGCAGTTCAATAAAAAAGAATAAAGCACTAATCGCAACAATAATTAAATCTAATAATTGTCTGCCGAGTTTTACTCTTTCTTCGAGATTATTATTGCTTGCTTTTATGGGAAGATTTAGATAGCTAAACGGATTTTTGCGAACACTGGCCATAAAACCAACTAACGCCAAATTAATGAGTGGAATAAAGAATATGGTGTATTTTTCGCCCCAGCCATTGGGTTTGCCGTCAATGCCAAAATGAATTGGAATTATGGCGGGCAGATTCGCAAACGAATAAGTAGCATAAGCCAAATTGATAATAGCAATCAGAATTGCAAAAAATACAAGTGTATTGTTGTGAGTTTTCATTGTTATACAGAATTTGAATGTAAAACATCCAGTTCTACGCACGAGGCCCAAGCAGGGTGTGAGAGCTGACTAATGAAACAAATTTCGGCAGGAAAATTGAGTTTGTCAATTAGATTTTGATTAGTGGAAGTTGAGAGAGGTTAGTTGGCGTTTTGAGTAAATAAATGGCTTACATTATGCCAAATAGTAATATATGTTAGTTTGAGAGATTTACTGATAAATTCGGCGGTTTTAATTCATAAAAACACAAACCCCCACTTACTAAAAAATAGTGGGGGTTCATTGCTATTTTAGTGTTCTTCTTAACTCTTGCCAAATGCCAATCATTTATTGGATTCCCATTCATTTTTGGGCTTCTGATTGGGCTTTAGATTATTTTAAAAAATAGGCAATCTTAACTTCTCAAACTCACCCGATTTCTTCGCCATTGACTACTTTGAATTGTAGCTGGAGTACTTTGTGCCGAACTATTATTTCGTTTACGCTTCAATATTTCCGCTGCTAAAACTGCCGCAATTTCGAGTTCTACAGTCGGAATTTCTTGTTGTAAAACCTCTGGTGTAAAGTATAAACTCACAAAACGAGTATCGAATTTCCCACTGACAAAAGCTTCGTGTTGAAGAGCAAATTTACAGAATGGTAGAGTAGTGGCTACACCCGTAATCTTAAATTCATCAATGGCACGAATCATTTTTTCAATGGCTTCGGTGCGGTCTTTTCCATAGGCAATTAGTTTCGCAATCATAGGGTCGTAGTGAATCGGAATCTCCATGCCTTCTTCAATGCCATCATCTACTCGCACCCCATTGCCTTGCGGACGTATATAAGTCTGTAAAACTCCTACATCGGGCAAGAAATTATTAGCTGGGTCTTCGGCACAAACCCTCACCTCAATAGCGTGCCCGTTTATTTTCAAATCTTCTTGCTTAATGCTTAATTCACGCCCTTCTGCCACATATATCATTTCTTTTACCAAGTCAATTCCCGTAATCATTTCGGTTACTGGGTGTTCAACCTGCAAGCGAGTATTCATTTCTAAAAAATAAAAATTCAAGTCTTCGTCAACGATAAACTCTACTGTTCCTGCACCGTAATAATTACAGGCTTTAGCCACATCAACGGCACATTTGCCCATGGCTTCTCTAATTTCGGGAGAAAGAACTGCCGACGGAGCTTCTTCAACTACCTTTTGGTGGCGTCGCTGAATCGAACATTCTCGCTCAAAGAAATGCACTACGTTTCCGTGTTTATCGCCCATGACTTGAATTTCAATGTGCTTGGGTTTCGTAATGTATTTTTCGATGAAACAAGCCCCATTACCAAACGATGAAATTGCTTCACCAACGGCTCGGTCCATCTGTTCGTCAAACTCGGATTCGTTTTCTACCACCCTCATGCCTTTTCCGCCACCACCCGCACTGGCTTTTATCAAAACAGGATACCCAATTTCGGCAGATTTTTGCTTGGCAGCCGCACGGTCAGTAATGGCATCGGGTGTACCAGGAACCATCGGAATGTTGTATTTCGCAACAGTATGTTTCGAAGATAGTTTATCGCCCATTACCTCGATAGACTCAGGCGATGGGCCAATGAAAATCAAGCCTGCTTCTTGTACTTTTCTCGAAAAATCGGCATTTTCTGATAAAAAACCATAACCTGGGTGAATCGCATCAACGCCCAAGTTTTTGGCAACTTCAATAATTTTATCGCCTCTTAGATAAGACTCTTTCGATGCTGCTGGACCGATACACACCGCTTCATCGGCATATTTTACGTGCGGAAAATCTCGGTCGGCTTCCGAGAACACCGCTACCGTTTTGATACCCATTTCACGAGCAGTTCGCATCACACGAACCGCAATTTCGCCTCTATTGGCAATTAATATTTTACGAATCGACTTTATCACGTTTTTGATTGATTTTTTAATGTAAGTCTTCAGTCCACTGTCGGCGGTTAACAGTTTTTATTTTTGATAGATTTTCTAACTAAATGTAAAATGCTTTGTTTGTTACATTAATGGGTAGGAGACTTTTAAAGTACTCTTGTCTGTTGACCGTCGTTCGTTGACTATTTCGCTGCTAATTAACACTAAAATCGAATTGGATTTTTTAAATATCTCTTAAAAATATTGCACATTTTGTATAGATAGGATTTTTCAAAGAAACTGCCGTTTGTTTTCCTACTAAAAAGCGTTATTTTTGCACGGTATTTTAGTGAAAAATTTTAATAGTTTACTAAAAATTGATAACTGATAATTGATAATTGTAAAATGGCACAAGATATTTTTGATAAAGCTCTCAACAATTTAGGTCCAATCGGGTCGCAGGCAAAATTGCTTAATTCGCACCATTATTATTCTTTCCCCAAACTTTCAGGCGAACTTGGGCCGCACATGGAGTTTATGGGTAAAAAGATGTTAAACTGGTCGTTGAATAACTATTTAGGTTTGGCAAATCATCCAGAGGTGCGTCAGGCAGATGCTGAGGCGGCTGCTGAATATGGTTTGGCTTACCCAATGGGAGCAAGAATGATGACGGGAAATACTGAATTGCATGAGCAGTTTGAAAAACAATTGGCCGAGTACGTTGGTAAAAAAGATTCATTTCTTTTAAATTATGGCTATCAAGGAGTAATGTCGGTAATCGAATGTATCGTTGATAGAAAAGACGTTGTTGTTTTTGATGCCGAAAGCCATGCTTGTTTGATTGATGGTATTCGTTTGCACAAAGCAAAGGGTGGTACTTACTACCAATTTGCACACAACGACATGGATAGCTTAGAAAAAAACCTTATAAGAGCAACCAAATTGGCCGACGAGCAAGGCGGTGGGATTTTGGTAATTACTGAAGGTGTTTTTGGTATGTCGGGTAAGGTTGGTAGTTTAGATAAAATTGTAGAATTTAAGAAAAAATATAACTTCCGTTTATTGGTTGATGATGCTCACGGGTTCGGTACGATGGGTGCAACTGGTGCGGGTGTACCTGAATATTTTGGCGTACAAGACCAAGTAGATTTACACTTCTGTACATTTGCTAAATCAATGGCGGCTATTGGTGCATTTATAGCGGCTGACCCTGAAATCGTGATGTTCTTGAAATATAATATGCGTTCGCAAACATATGCAAAGGCGTTGCCGATGCCATTTGTTTTGGGAGGAATGAAGCGTTTGGAATTGATTAAAAAACATCCTGAATTTAAAGAAAATCTTTGGACAATCGTTCGTGCATTACAAGATGGTTTCCGTAAGCGTGGATTTGATATTGGTGATACAACTTCGCCTGTTACACCTGTATTTTTGCACGGAAATTATGATTTACCGACGGTTACGAATTTGATTCGTGATATGCGAGAAAACATGGGTATTTTCTGTTCTGTAATTATTTATCCCGTTGTTCCTAAGGGTGTTATTATGCTCCGTATTATTCCTACGGCTTCACATACGCTTGAAGATGTAGAATATACAATGGATTGTTTCGAGAAAGTACAAACTAAATTGCAAGCGGGCGAATATGCTCCGTTGGCGGTGGCGTAAGGAAAACTTGTAAAATAGCATTGTTTCTATACAAAAAGTTTGGTTTCGACCAAACTTTTTGTGTTTTTAGCGAAAATAGGGTATTTATAGTGTATTTTTAGAAGAAAAATTTGTAATATTTCATAATATATCTAACTTGCAAATACTTAATACTTAATTAATCGCAAAAACTATTTTTCACCCCAAAACTTTTTATTTCTATCATGGATAAGTATAAAGAATTAACTGACTTGGTAGCTTCTTTAGCAGGAGATTTCGACAAGTTTTATGACAAAGGAAACAATGCCGCTGGTACTCGTGTAAGAGCGGGAATGGCAACTTTGGCTAAATGGGCTAAAGACACAAGAGCAGAAGTTCAAGCTAAGAAAAATGCTGCAAAAGCTTGATGAAGGCAACGAACTTTTAGATGAGTCAGTACTTCTATTCCTTAAACAAATAGCCTTAATAAATCTTACAGATTTACTACTCATATACAAAAAAGTCTCGAAGTTTCTTCGAGACTTTTTTGTATATGAGTAGTCTCTGAAAAATTATAAATATACTACTTGTCCTGTGCGAACAGATTCGTCACAAGCAAAGGCAATTTTCAGACTGTTCACGGCATCTTGTACGTGGTCAGTTAGGTCGATGTTTTCTTGAATGGCTTTCAGAAAGTAGCGTTGTTCACGGTTACAAAGTTCTTGATGGTCAGGTTCATCACTCAAATTAAACCACGTATCTTGCTTTACGAATTGATTATTGGCATCAATATCGGCATGATGAAAACGTAACGATTCGGTTTTTGTATGGGCATCAACATTATCTGATTTGCCACTGCCACCTGCTTCTTTTGCTACAATTGAGACGCAGCCTTTTGGCCCGATTACATCTTTGATGAAGAAAGCTGTTTCGCTCATCATTGGCCCCCAACCTGCTTCGTACCAACCCACTGAGCCATCTTCAAAACGTATCTGTAATTGGCCGTAGTTATAATTACTTTCTGCAATATCATTGGTCAATCTTGCTCCGATGGCTGTTACTTGTAGTGGTTTCGAGCGAGTCATTTGGCACATCACATCAATATAATGTACGCCGCAATCAACAATTGGGCTAAGGCTTTTCATTAGATTTCGATGTACGTCCCACATTACGCCATGACTTTGTTGGTTGAGATTCATTCGCATTACCAATGGTTTGCCAAGTTCATGAGACAGTTCCACAAATTTTTCCCATGATGGATGATGACGCAGAATATAACCCACCACCAGTTTTTTACCAGCTTTTTGGGCAGCGGAAGCTACTCTTTCTGAACCTTCAACGGTATCGGCCAGTGGTTTTTCTATAAAAACATGGCAGCCACTTTCGAGAGCCATAATTGCAAATGCTTCGTGAGTATCAGGGTAAGTTGAAATACAAACGGCATCGGGTTTAGTTTCGGCGAGGGCGGTTGCATAGTCTGAGAATAGGAGGTAGCCGCCACCCAACTTTTCGTTCAAAACTTCTTTACTTTTTCCTGTCGAAACAATGCCGCAGATTTCAAAACCATCAATTAATTGATAAGCTTTTGCGTGCGAAGCTCCCATGTTTCCGCAGCCAACTACGAGTACTTTTATTGGAGATGTTAAGGTTGACATGATGTGTTAATGAATGGTGCAATAAGGGTTTTATAATTTATTATTTAAATGTTTTTCTAATCTTTCATTGATTTCTTCGAGTAATACAAACTGTTTGGCTTGGGTATCAAACAAAGTTTTGATTTGCTCTTCGAGCAGCAAGTCAATTTTTTGGTGCAAACCTCTGATTTCCATTTCGGCTTTTAGGTTTACCAAATAATCGTTTTCGCTTCGCATTCGGTCTTTTTCTTCTTGGCGGTTTTGGCTCATCATAATTATTGGAGCTTGAAGAGCGGCAATCGTTGATAGTACCAAATTCATCAAAATAAACGGATATGGGTCAAATCTATCTTTTTCTGGAAGTGTGGCGTTAATCACTATCCATACTGCAAGAATAACACTAAAGAGGATAATAAATTTCCAGCTTCCACCAAACTGTGCAACTTTATCTGAAATGGCCTGTCCACGAGAAATGACTTCTTTAGGCGGATTGAGCAAGTTATTGACAATCAATTGTTCTTCTTTAATGGTTTGTTCTACAATCTTATGCAATTTACTAAGATGCTCCTGTTCGTTTGCAAACAATCCGTCAATTTCTTCATTATTCATTGTGATAAAGGTTTATGATTAAGAACGAAACCCCACCAAATGACATGGTAGGGTTTCAGAATTTTACTAATATATTTTATTCTCTTACTACATTGCGTACTACACTTCCTTGCGAAGTTTCAATTTTTACAGCATATAGACCTTTGGGTAAATCTCTGATGTTCAGTGAGTTATTGGTTGAAAGTTTATCGAAACTCATTACATTTTTGCCCGTTGTTGAATAAAAAATTGCTTCTTTAAAAATTGCACCTGTTGGCAATTCGATACGAAGTTCGTCAGCCGTTGGGTTTGGATACACCACAACTTTGATGTTTTCGTTTGACTCATTGGCTAAAACGGCAATTTTATTCTCAATGCTGTTTGATGCGGCACTGAAGCAGCCATCGTCAGTAATGGCTTTTACGGTATAAACTCCATTTAAGTCTGGTTTCAGCGTTGTTGCAGTTGTTTGCCCACCAACTGGATTTCCTGCCACATACCATTGAAAGTTTTTACCGCCCGTAATTACATAGTTCCCACCACTCAAAGTTATTCTCGGAGCAGTAGGAATAATACAGAACGTCTGGGTTGTGGTGACTGCATTAAATTGCGTATTGCCTGCTTGCGTTGCTTTAATACTTGCTTTTCCTGCATTTGTTCCAACTTTTACGGTATTTCCACTAATTGAAATATCGCCAGAACCTACTGAAAATGTAACGGCTAAATTTGAACTTGTAGACGCCGAAACCGTGAAACTTTCGCCGATGTTTTTATCTGCAATTGTGCCAAAATTAATTGTTTGGTCGGTTTTTGTGGTTGTAGAGCTTCGTGTTCCTTGGGCATACCAAACTGCCCAAGAAGCATCAGGCAAGAATTGTTTGGCTGTTCCAGAAGGCGAAATTTTGTTTTTGTCTATACCAATGATGTTTACATCTTGTTGTTTACCATTGAGTGTATTGTAGAGCATCTTATCATCCAGACGAGAATAACCAGGATAACCAATATCATTATTTTTATTGATAGCATCAATGGCATCGTCGCCTGTTTTGCTCAAATCAATCGCAATCTGATAATAGGTATTGGGTTCGTCTTCGGTGAAATAGTCAAAAGCGATTACATCTTGTGAGTTTTTTGAGAAAGATGGATTACCGATGCTTTCGCCTGCTTCAAGGTCAGTGAATAATTTTTCAATTTTACCACTTCCTATGGTATTTTTGGTAATATCCCATGCTTTTATGAAGCCCACATCCCAGAATTCGATTGTGCCAGAGATACTTTTGACGCTATTGAAGGCATCATAAATAATGTTTTCTCCCGAATAATCCCACTCAAAAGAGTCTGCGTATTGTACTTCACCCGTGCTTACACCAGTTGAGTACGTCGGGTTATATAGTGGTAATCTGTAACCTTTTCCATTATCTTCGAGGTTATATATGTAGATAAATTTATCACCTTTTTCAGTTAATGCCGCCAAACGTTTTCCATCTTTCGAGATTGCCACGTTTCCCCAAGTGGCATCAGTCGAAATTTTACTTTCGGTGAAAGCTCCCGTCAGACTAATTTTACGGATATTCTTGTCTTTACCTACAAAATAAGCAAATAAGCCATCATCCGTAACACTTGGTTTACCCAAACAGCCACTTGATGAAATAACTTTATAGTCGGTTACAGGTGCATTGGCTTTGGCCGTATAAAGTTTGCCCGAAGAAGGTTCAAAAACCAAGATAAAGTCTCCACCATTATTAATAGGGATATTTTGCTGAGTCTGAGTTGGAGCGGGTGGGGTAGTGGTTGTTGAACTACCATTTGGGTCTGTTATTCCAACAGCGTCGAATGCGTTTCTGGCCGCATTAAGCACATTGTTATCGGTCGGATACAAATCTGCGGCTGCTCTGACTACCGCCAAACGAGCATCAATAAATTTGGAAGTACGAGTTAAATATTTACTCAAAGCACGGTAATATATCTGCTCTGCTTTGTCTTTCCCGACGTTGGTGTTTGAAGCAAATAAATAAAAAGCATAATTTGGAATACCACTATTTATGTGAACACCACCATTATCCCCATCATCAGTATTAGGTAAATTTGCATACTGCAACATCGTTTTTGGCTGATAACCTGGGTCGCTTTTTCCACCTTGATTGGGGTTCGACAAGCTACGCAAAGCCCCCGATGGAAATGCACTTGTTTTTACTACGGTTTCGCCCATTGTCCAGTTATCACGGTCAATCATTGCCCCAAAAATATCGGCAAATGATTCATTTAAAGCCCCCGATTGATTCTGATATTCTAAACGAGCCGTTGCTTCAACCACCCCATGGGTCATTTCGTGGCCAGCTACATCTAAGGCACCCGCCAGTGGCTTAAAGGCATCACGGCCATTACCGTACCCCATAAATTCACCGTTCCAATAAGCATTATCCATACCTTGGCCATCATCATCGGCAATATTTATGACCGAAATGATGCTACTACCTTTGCCATCCAATGAGTTTCTGCCAAATTTTGTACGGTAATACTCATAGCATAAACCCGCATTATAGTGAGCAGAAACTGCTGTTGCATTCCAGTTATTTAAGCTATTAGTTTTTACTTGGTCATATTTCATATTATCAGAAGTAGAATTTAGGGCGTCAATTGTCCAAATTCCTCCAACTGGGTCGTCGGGAAGTTTTGAGGTAGTTTTATTATACATCGGGCGTTGCGTATCGAGCATATAATAAGTAGTACCTGACTGCTGTACACTGAATGTGCGAGAAACATTATTGAGGTCACGAGCAGTTGCCGTAAAGGGGCCATCGAGTGAACAAGTATTGTTGAATTTCTTTAAAACTTCACCCGTATTGGCATCAATAAAGTACGTCCAGCGTTCTAATAAATTAGGGCGAACTGTAAGGTTATAAGCTAAGCGTTCATCGGTAAAATGTCCATCTTTATGATAGATAATTAGTTCGGCAGTGTTTGGCATTTTTTCCAGCAATTTTCCAGTAACGCCAGCTTGTTGAATGACTGATTTCTTGCCTACATCGGCCATTGCAAACCCAATCGCTTTCTCTTCCGAAAGGATAGGAGAGATAGACGCTAAATTAGGGGTTGGAAAATTACGCCCATTCAAGACATCAATTTTTTCGCCCTTCGTATGCAGCCAAATCTCACCACCATAGACAGGAATATTTTTAAACTTCTGTTGAAGTTGAATATGAGTCATGCCGATTTCGTCAGACTCCATATTTATCATTTCAAGTTCTTGGTTAGGGTCTTCGATTTTGAGGGCAGTTTTTACATCGCTCAGAAAATCAATAGCCATTACTTGCAAGCCTTTACGGGCATTGGGTGCTGGCGATTTAGAGAGGTTTTCAATCATCAACACTCCACCCGTTTCGTTATCGTGCGTAACTTTTAGTTTACTCACAAATTTTGTTGAAACTACAGATAGGCTTGATTTACGAGTATTTTTATCGTTTTTTTGACCATCAACTTCAGTAAATTGTCCCGTTGGGAGGTCGTTTTTGCTTGCCAATGATTTATGTTTTTTGTCGAAACCTTTCTGTGCGAAAGTGCTTGTTGCTGCAAAAAAGAGGAGTAAAAAGGTGTGTCTCATAGTATTAGGAAGCGTTGTTTAATGAGGTTTATTTTGTGCAAAAGATTTGTTTACAAGGTATTTGGTAAAGACAGGGAATGTTATCTTCTATACATCTATATCTGCGAAGGTGAAAACTTGTTCCATATCGTTTTACTAAATTATTTCAAATTTACTAAATTCATCAATTCTTTAAATAAATCTTTTACGCTCGCTGGCGAACTTTCTTTTGAAGTACTCCAAGTAAGCTCTTTTGTAGTAGAATCGTCTTTAATTTTGATGAAATAGTACATATTGCCAGGTTTATGGAATTCTTTGATTTCAGCAAATAAGACTTTGGCTTTGGCAAAAAGTATCTTTATCGAATCGGCATTTTGTTTGCTGAGTTCGGTAAAAGTGGTATCTGTACTTCTTTTATGGTAAAGTCGACCATTTTCAAGTAAATGGTATTCGTTGACTAAGTTTGTGAAGCCGCCACCACTCCCAAAAATTATCTGACTTTTTTTGTATTTATTGGGGTTCATTTTGTGCGAACAAGCTATTAGTGAAACGAAGAAAGCAAAAGTTAGAATATTTATTTTCAATATATTTTGAAATTATTGTAAATACAGTTTTTTTTGATATTTATTATTTTGATTGTATATATTAATATTTTTGATAGATAATTTATTTTGTTGTTTTAAATAAACTGCTTGTATTGAATAAATAGAATGTTTTTATTAAGGTGGCAATTATGCTTTAGATTATAATAATTGTATCTATGATATTTTTAAGTTACGTCTAAAATCGTTGTACAGCCTTACAAATGATAGAAACAATATTATACCGAAAACTATTGCAGTAAACTCTGGTTTATAAGGGTTTAGTCCTAAATATTTATTTGTACCATCGACATTCATTAGGTGAGCGACCGATGTTAAAGCAAAAATCGAATAGCGATTTGTGAGTAAAGAATACGCGAAATACATCGGAATGGCAGGGAATGAATAGCGTTCGTGCATTTGGGTATTTACAAAAAAGAATACAATTGCAGTAGTAGCGGCGGTTAGCCACAGTAAGGCATAATAATCTTGGTCTAAGGCTTTTTTAGAAATAATTTTGTTGAACGTATTGATTATCAATGGTAGGAATGCAATAGCTGAAAGAGTAAAAAACATAATGAACCCCCATTTTTTATAAGTAAGACCTGCAAAAATGAGTGTATCGTTGATGGTTGTGGGGTCTTGTTTGAGTAACAAATACCAAATATTAAAGGCATTGACCGATACACGAGGGAAAAAACCAACGGATTCTTGCACGACTTTCAAGAAATTACTGAAAGTTCCGCCCAAAATAAAAGGACTGAGCAAAATGAGTTGAGTAACAATGGATACCGCTAACATTTTCAGAATCAGTACTTTATCGAATTTTATGCTTAATTGATAGATAAGTAGTACCGCAAAAAATGGCAAGAAAACAATGGCTTGCAGTTTGGCGTAGATAGATAATGTACAGAAAAGTGCCGCCCAAAGTAGTTTTCGCTCGAAAAGACAAATCATAGCCAAGATAACAATCGTCGTCGGAACGCTATCAAGTTGCCCCCAGATGGTGGTGCAATACAAATACCCCATGTTGAAGAGCAGCATATATTCGGCAAATTGACGGGTATAATACTTGCGAAGTGCATAAGCAATGGCGATTGCTCCTGCAAAATCGAACAATAAAAAGAAATATTTAAGTTGATAGCTATTGGCATAAATGAGTTCTTTTGTGCCGTGCATTTTGCCAAACCAATAAAGCCCGTGTAGGTAAATGGGCATGTAGTTGGTGTCGGAATTGTAGATTTGACTAAGGCCGTGTTCGAGTGCATAAGTTGACCATCGAGGCCAGTCGTTGTTGAGGTCAAACCAAAAACCTGTATGCGGAATGATAGCAACTAAAAGACTAAAAAAAAGTATATGATGCCATTTGATTGGCGAGTTTTCGAGGAGTTTTTGCATACTTTAATATTTATTGGTACACAAATTTAAGAAATAGCAAGCGAAAAAGATAGTAAATAAAAAAGCCTTCCGTTTTTACGAAAGGCTTTCAGTATATTTATTGATATTTCTTTTACGCATGAATCGCACGATTGGCAGTTGCAGCCAAGGCTGCTTCTTTAATCGCTTCTGTGTAAGTCGGGTGAGCGTGCGAAATACGAGCAATGTCTTCGGCACTTGCTCTAAATTCCATGGCTGTAACGGCCTCGGCAATCATATCGGCGGCTCTTGCTCCGATGATGTGTACACCCAAAATCTCGTCAGTTGTGGCATCGGCCAACATTTTAACTAAACCATCCGTATCGCCACTGGCTGTTGCACGACCAAGGGCTTTGAATGGGAAACTTCCAGCTTTATAAGCTACGCCTTTAGCTTTTAGTTCTTCTTCGGTTGCACCAACTGAGGCAACTTCTGGCCAAGTATAAACTACCCCAGGAATAAGATTATAGTTGATATGTGGTTTTTGTCCTGCCATTACTTCTGCCACAAAAACACCTTCTTCTTCGGCTTTGTGGGCGAGCATTGCTCCACGAACCACGTCACCAATAGCGTAAATACCTTTTACGTTTGTTTCCAGAGTGTGTTCATCAACTACAACTTTGCCTCGGTCAGTTGTTACACCAACGGCTTCTAAATTCAAGCCATCAACATACGCACGGCGACCGATACAAACCAAGCAATAATCGCCTTTGATTTCAACTGGTTTGCCATCAACACCTTCACCAGTTACGGTTACTTCTTCACCTGCGTTTTCAATTTTAGTTACTTTCGTATTGAAGAAGAAATCGGCTCCGAGTTTTTTGATTGATTTTTGTAATTCTTTACCCATCGTTTTATCCATAGTCGGAATCATCGAATCGGCAAATTCTACAAACGAAACTTTTGCACCCAAACGAGCATAAACTGAACCTAATTCAGCACCAATTACACCCGCACCAATAACGATTAAGTGTTTCGGAATTTCAGTTAAACTCAAGGCTTCTGTACTCGTAATGATTCTTTTCTTGTCATAATTCATGAAAGGTAAAATCGTTGGCTTCGAGCCAGTGGCAATGATTACTTGTTGGGTAGTAAGGGTTGCTTCTGAACCATCGGTTTTTGTTATTTTGATGGTGTTTTTGTCAACGAATGAACCAAGACCGTTGTAAACCGTAATCTTGTTTTTTTTCATCAAGAAATTGATACCTGCGTTCATTTTCTCAACAACACCATTTTTACGGCCAATCATTTTACCAAGATTTGCTACTGGAGCAGGAATCTCGATTCCGTGGTCGGCAAAATGATGAGCAGCATTATAGAAATGCTCCGAAGAATCAAGGAGGGCTTTTGATGGAATACATCCAACGTTCAGACACGTTCCCCCCAGAACACTGTATTTTTCGATGATGGCAACTTTTTTGCCCAATTGTGCCGAGCGAATCGCTGCCACATATCCTCCAGGCCCTGAGCCTATTACTACTACGTCGTATTGCATATTTTTGCTTATCTCTTTTATGAGATGATTTTATCTAACTCTGATAAATTCTTCGTCAATAACTGAAAAATGTTCTTCAAACTCTTTGCTGTGTCTTTGAAATGCTTTTAATACAATCTCGGCTTTATCAATCGAACTCATATTTTCACCGAGCCTTACAAGAACAATTCCTGTATGTGTAAGTTTTTGCTTAAAAATTAATTCACCAAAATCTTTATCTTTTGTAAGTAAGATAGCTGATTCGTTTAAAGCAATTTTCAAAACCTCAATATCTGAAATTGATGGGAATGATTCAGCAATGTATAAAACTTCGTAACCGTTTTGTCTTAAAGTGGATACGATTTTGCTCTCAATTCCTTCATCAGCTACAATCTTCATGAAGCTATCGAGTAAACTTTCATTTCACGAACCGTCTCAGCTGCAAACTGCAAAACCGCTTGAATTGCTTCGTGAGTTAGCCGAGGATAATCTTCAAGTAATTGTTGTTCCGTTTGTCCAGCTGCCAATTTCTCCAGAATCATATCTACTGCCAAGCGGGTTCCTATGATGGTGGGTTTTCCCATCAAAATATCAGGATTTGACGTTATAAAATTTGATGTTTTCATTTTTATTCCCTCGGTCGTTTTAAAACTGCTACAATTCCAGAAGTTTCAGCTCCACTATCAAAAAAGCCTACTGATTTACTTTCAATAGTGAAAGTTGAGACTAACTCCCACCCTTCTTCACCAAGCATATTCAATCGGTCCATGAATTTGTTGGTTTCATTTCTACTCACTGTTAGCGTTCTATATTCCCACTTAGTCATGATTACACACCTAAAAGAATTCTCGTAGGGTCTTCTAAGAGTTGTTTTACTCTTACCAAGAAACTAACCGAATCTTTACCGTCGATGGTGCGGTGGTCATAGCTAAGAGCCACGTACATAATCGGACGAACAACGATTTCTCCATTTACTACCACTGCACGCTCAACAATGTTGTGCATACCCAAGATAGCGGATTGTGGAGCGTTGATGATTGGCGTTGAAAGCATCGAGCCGAAGATACCACCGTTAGTGATGGTGAATGTTCCACCCGTCATTTCTTCAATAGTTAGTTTGTTTTCACGTGCTTTTCCTGCTAAACGAACTACTTCCGACTCAATTTGAGCAAAGTTCAATTTCTCAGCACTGCGAATAACTGGCACAACTAAACCACGTGGAGCTGAAACCGCAATTGCGATGTCGGCATAGTCATTGAAAACGATTTCGTCGCCGTCAATGTATGAATTTACCAACGGGAATTCCTTCAATGCAATCGCACAAGCTTTCGTGAAGAACGACATAAAGCCTAAGCCTACGCCATGAACTTCTTTGAATTTATCTTTATATTTTGCTCTTAATTCCATGATTGGTTTCATGTCAACCTCGTTGAAGGTTGTGAGCATAGCTGTTTCTTGTTTTACTGCAACCAAACGTTTGGCGATAGTTTTACGCAATGAAGTCATTTTTTCACGACGAGAAACTCTACCACCTTCAGTAGCAGGTGCTGCTGGTGCAGGAGTTGCTGCTGGTTTTGCTGCTTGTGGTGCAGGAGCAGCGGCTGGTTTTTCAGCTTTTACTGCATCATCTTTTGTGATGCGTCCGCCAATGCCTGTACCTTGAACTGTTGCGGGGTCAATTCCTTTTTCGGCCAAAACTTTGGCTGCTACTGGTGATGGGTGACCTGCCGCATAGCTTGAATCAGAAGCAACCGGTGTTGCACTTGTAGTTGATGCTGGAGCTGCTGGTTGGCTTGCTACTGCTGCACCGCCAAGCGGAACGCCGCCCGCTGTTATTCTTGCTACTACACCGCCAATTGGCACAACTTGGCCTGCTTGGGCAACGATTGTGAGTACACCGTTTTCTGGTGAAGGCAATTCAAAAGTAGCTTTATCTGATTCGAGTTCGCAGATAACTTCGTCCATTTTTACGCTGTCACCTTCTTTTTTGCTCCAAGCGGCAATCGTTACTTCTGAAATTGACTCGCCTACGGCTGGTACAACTACGTCAATGACTTTGCTTGCTATTGCTTCAACTGGTTGGCTTTCAGCTTTTGGAGCTTCGGCAACGGGAGGAGTTTCGACAACTACCGCAGGAGTTGCAACCGCTCCCGCAGCTTCGATTTTGCATATCAATGCTCCAATGGGTAGGGTAGTACCTTCTGGGGCTACTATTCTTAGAATTCCGTCGGCTTCGGCGGGTAATTCGAATGTGGCTTTATCTGACTCGAGTTCGCAGATAACTTCATCCATTTTGACTAAATCACCGTCTTTTTTTGTCCATGAAGCGATGGTTACTTCGCTTACTGATTCGCCCACCGAAGGGACTTTCATTTCTATTGCCATGATGATTCTATTTTTCTACTGCTATTTTTCTTCTTTATTATCTATCAACAATTTCTAAGGCTAACTTAGTTTCTTTGGTGTTATTTGGCTGCAAATGCTCTTTCAACGAGGTCGGCTTGCTCTTTTGCGTGTACTTTTGTGAAGCCTGTTGCTGGCGAAGCACTTGATTTACGAGCTACTACATTACCTAAGCCAACTTCTGGGAATTCACGTAATACAAATGACCAGTAACCCATGTTCTCAGGCTCTTCTTGAACCCAAATGATTTCTGGTTTCTTGTATTTAGCCAATTCGGCGTTTAATTGCTTTTTAGGGAATGGGTGTAATTGCTCAACTCTTATTATCGCTACATCCGAACGGCCTTCTTTTTGTTGTTTGTCGAGCAAATCGTAATACACTTTTCCACTGCAAAGCAATACACGTTTTACCTTTTTAGGGTCAGCGTATTTATCTCCGATTACTTCTTGGAATGATGTCCCTTCGGCAAAATCGCTCATTGGAGAAACTGCCAACGGATGACGCAACATTGATTTTGGTGATAAATGAACACAAGGCTTGCGGAAAGGAACTGCCAACTGACGACGCAACATGTGGAAAATATTGGCTGGCGTAGTACATGTACAAACATACATATTGTATTCAGCCGCCAATTGCAAGAAACGTTCTGGGCGAGCATTTGAATGCTCTGGGCCTTGGCCTTCGTAGCCATGCGGTAATAAAAGTACCAAACCATTCATTGAATTCCATTTCGACTCTGCTGCCGAAATGAACTGGTCAATCATGGTTTGAGCACCATTGGCAAAGTCACCGAATTGTGCTTCCCAAATGACGAGGGCATCAGGATTAGCCATTGCGTAGCCATATTCGAAGCCCATTACACCGTATTCTGATAATAATGAGTTATAAATCTCGAATTTGCCTTGTCCTTCGCCCAAATGAGACAAGTTATTATAGTTTTGGTTGGTTTCAGAATCGTGCAATACGGCATGGCGGTGCGTGAATGTACCACGTTGTACGTCTTGACCTGTGAAACGAACGAATTTTCCTTCATTTAGAATTGAACCGTAGGCCATTAATTCACCCACTGACCAGTTGAATGGTTTTTCTTGAGCGAAGATTGCTTTTCTTTCATCTAAAATCTTTTCGATTTGCTTCAAGGGCTTAAATCCTTCTGGCACATTCGATAAGGCCTTTCCAACTTTTTCGATTACTTCTTGCGAAATACCCGTTGTTGGCGACTGGTCGAAATCTTCGGGAACTGAACGACGAAGCTTTGCCCAAGCCTCTTCGAGTTTTGGTTTTTGGTAAGGCAATTGTTTCTGTTTTACTTTCGCCAAAAGGTCTTGTAGTTCACCCTCGAAACTCTTCTTCATTTCTTCAGCAAATTTCGAATCAGCTTCGCCACGAGTCATTAACTCTTGCAAGTAAATTTCACGCGGGTTGGCATGCGAATCGATGGTTTTGTACATCGTCGGCTGCGTCATACGTGGTTCGTCTGATTCGTTATGACCGTATTTACGGTAACAAACCATATCAACGAACACATCACGGTTGAATTCTTGACGGAATTCAACGGCCAATTTCATGGCATAAACTACTGCTTCTGGGTCATCACCGTTTACGTGGAAGATTGGAGCATCAATGATTTTTGCAATGTCAGAGCAGTAAATCGCCGAACGAGCATCATCAAAATCGGTCGTGAAACCTACTTGGTTATTGATTACAAAATGGAGCGTTCCGCCTGTGTAATACGCAGGGAGGTTCGACATTTGTGTTACTTCATATACAATACCTTGACCCGCTACGGCTGCATCGCCGTGAATCAAGATTGGCAATACTTTATCATAAATATCGTCACGGTCGTTTGGTTTTACGGCCGCTTTCTCGAAGTGAGCATCGGCTCTGGCACGGGCATAACCAACGACCACTGGATTTACAGCTTCTAAGTGCGAAGGGTTCGCCATCAGTTTTAGGCTTACACGTTTGCCTTCTGGTGTTTCCACTTGGCTGGTGTAACCCATGTGGTATTTTACGTCGCCATCGCTATATGATTCGAGTGTTACGTTTTCTTCAAACTCATTAAATACTTGCTCATAAGGCTTTTGCAAAATGTTTGTTAAAACGTTCAAACGCCCACGGTGAGCCATACCAATTACTACCTCTTCAACACCAAGTTCTGCACCACGGTTGATGGCAATATCAAGGGCAGGAATGGTTGACTCGCCACCTTCGAGCGAGAAACGTTTTTTACCCAAGAATTTTGTATGAATGAAATTCTCAAAGTTTACGGCTTCATTTAATTTCTCGAAAATGCGAAGTTTTTGGTCACGGCTTGGGTCGAAATACAAATATTCATTTTCAATTTTCTTACGTAACCAGTTTTTTGCTTTTCTATCTCTAATATATAGGTATTCAAAACCGATTTTTCCAAGATATACCTTCTTTAAAGCATCTACAATCTTGCGGAGTGTAGCGGCTTCCCCAAATAATTCAATTCCTGCTTCAAAAACGGTATCTAAATCTGCCTCAGAAAGGTTAAAGTCAGAAAGGTCAAGCATCGGTTGACGGTCTTTACGTCCGCCGATTGGGTTAGTTTTAGAAAGTAAGTGCCCACGTGAACGGTATCCACGAATCAAATGCACTACTTCCATCTCCTTGCGGGTGTGTTCGGCACTTACAGATTGTGGTTTTGTTACTGATGAGCTTGAAGTTCCGTTGCCATTAAATGTCTGATTGAATTCAAAACCTTTGAAGAAATTCTGCCAGCTTTCGTCAACAGAAGTTGGATTTTCTTTGTATTGTTGATAAAGTGCGTCCAATGCGGCTACGTCGGCATTGGCAATGTATGAAAATTGGTCCATTGAACTATGGTATATGTCGGAAATGAGTAAACTTTATAATCTGTGCAAAGTTACAGTACGTATTCTATAATGTAACATTTTTTTTGCAAATTTCAAATAGATAAATTTCTTGTAAATTGTTAATGGTAAATTATTTATTAGAATTATTCAATTTTGAAATTCGCTAATAGTAACAATTAATTAATTTATGGTCGAAACGACTTTTTAATAATATTTTAGTCGATTTGTACTACGTTCATCGCCACGACCCTCGTATCGGAAATAAATTTGTAAAATACCTCTTTGTTGAAAATTGCTCGTTGAGTTTGGGGTTTGGTAGGTGGGAGGTTTTGAGTCATAAGAAACTCCCAAGCGGATGGCTTCCGAAACTTGAAATTCGGCCATCGGAATAAGTTTATTGACTCTCGCTCTGCTTACTTCTTGCGAACGATAGGAAACTCCTAAACCGAATTTTCGACCAAACCATGCCTTTCCGTTGAGATGAAAACCATTACCTACTGCTTTATTGGTTTCAATCAATGCACTAAGATTAAACATTGTCCCATCATATTCGCCTAATGATAAACCCAGCATTGTATAAAAAGGTTTTTTGCTATTATAAAGACCTTCATCTTTAATAAATGCTACTGGTTTTGAGAGACTTACATAAAAACGCTCGGCATTGAGCAAGCCACCCAAACCTGCATACGGATACATTTGTTTCAGACCAAGACCTGCCAAGATAGTGGGTTGATAAATAAAGCCTGCGTCAGCTCCGAGTGCTACCGAAAATAAATCACCGATTTGTTTGCGATACGCATAAGATACCTTTACGCCCGAATTATTGAAACCTGCACTGTTGCTATTGAAGGCTTGCAAGCCCAGACCACCACGGCCTTGCTGAATTGCTCCGTCAGTCGAGAAAAGTTGATAGATTTGTTGTGGGCGAAGTGTGCCATTAAACTGGTTACCGAGCATGGCATTCATGCTGAAGGTTTCTCTTGCACCTGCAAAGGCAGGATTTAGTGCCAAAAAGTTGAATTGAAATTGGTCTTCCAGAATCGTTTGGGCATTTGCCAATGATGAAAATGCTATGCAGGCAGCGAGAAAATATTTTTTCATGTGTGATGTGTTTTCTTTTTAGACTAACAAAAATACGACCAAAAGAATTAGAATGAAATTAAAAAGTCAGCCTTGTAATAGGTAACGACTGTTAGTCAAACGAAATGAGTTTGGCTTTATTTGAGCAAACTGTCGCTTAAAATTGTTCAGATGAGCGATACGAAGTGAAGCTTTGTAAGTGATAAAGAATGAATCATTATTTATTTCGGCTCAATAGAAGATAACTGTTTTTCGTTGAAAGTTCATAAATTTGACTTGATTTCGCTTCTAAACTTTGTTTTCAATGAGAAACTCTTTTGTTGTACTATTCTTTTTACTCATATTTTTTGATGCTTCTGCTCAGTTCCGAAAAATCGTATTACGCCCTCGGCACGGGCAAGTTATTGGTCAGTGGCAAGCTACTAATCAGCCACTTAGAGCATGGCTTTATGGCGATAAAATGTTTGTGATTCAGGGAGAAATGGACAATTTTGTGGTGCGTGGGGCAAATATGCTTTCACGAAACGATGTGGCCACAAACTATAAAAATTATGTACAGTATTTTGCCGAACCAACTGCCAATGGTGGACTCGAAATGCCGAAAAGCTTCGTAATTCCTCAGTTTTGTATATCACAAAAAACTACGGATGGAACTACGGTAATTTTGTGCGGACAAAAGACAATTGATGCCGCCAACACTCCTAAACCAACGACTTTACCAAAAGAAAACCCAACCACACTTCCGCAAGAAAAACCTATGCCTTTGCCACAATCCCAGCCACCATTATTATCGACTACTCGACGAGGTAAAAGTATTGATATGAATTTTTCGGGCTATCCGAGAGTAACTGATGGATTCAACTATTTACGTGCCGATGGCTCAGTGCGAGAAGTGCTTTCAAAGCTTAAAATTGAAAACGGCAGGTTGAGCGATGAACAATGGAACAAACCATTTATGAATGATAAGAACTATGAAAAAGGTTTTTATATTGGTTTGGGCGAAAAATCGAATACTGCCACTTTACAGAATTTAGATATTTCGGAAATGGCTGGTTTCGACCTTAGCGTAATAGAAGTTTATACCGAAAAAGGTAAACCTTGGAATGCCCGAAATTGGCTACAACAATACATAACAGTGCCAGGAAAACGTATGACGACTGATACCATAAACAATGCTGTTTATTACTGGAATCCTGCCCAATATGTGAGCGAAAGTATTTTGCCCGATTTTTATGATTCTTTTCCTGAGTTTACTTTGCCAAAAGGTAAAATTGTAAAATTTTCTTATCTATCGGGAACAGATTCTGATGGACAGAAAGCAATGAAAAGAGGTGTTAGTTTTGTTCATAATGCCCCAAATGTAGCTAAAAAATCTTGGATGGATTATGATAGTTGGTTATATGAATCGGGTTGCCCGAAAGCCTACACGACGACAGAAGAAGTCGTAAATCAATGGCTTGATAGGGTTGATGCGAATGTTTTACGAAAAAACTTTGCCGAAGTGGTTAGTCCTAACATAAAAACTGGTTATTTGAGCCTTAATTTCGAGCCTATTGGAGTTTGGAATAGTAGTAAAAATATTGGTAAAATTGGTTTTGCTCTACAAGAACTCAAACGACAAAATGCCGAAGGAGAATTTGCGATTTGGAGTTTGAATCCGAGAGGTGTGAGCCGTGCAAAATTTGAAGGAGAGCGAGACACGCAGGGCATGACAAACGTGCTGAAATGGCAAGGAAGTGGTTTGGATGCCTATAATCGAGCGTTTCCTGCAATACCAACAAGAAATGTTTGGAATTCGGTGCGAGATGCCGTCACGGTGTCGCAGGTGGGAGGGTATTGTAATGATTTACGGAATGTAGGTACGATTTATCATTTAATGACCGAAGGGCTTATCTCAAAGAAAATCGAACCAACAAAAAAAGCTTTGGCGAATATTTGGCACGAAGTAGAAGCAATGGACTGGCAATTGGGTGAGCAAACGCACCGAACATCGAATGGGGAAGTTTTTAGAATCAAAACTAAGCCAATTGTACCACCCGATTTGATGCAAAGTTGGGGTGTTTGGAGCATGTGGCTCGATGGTATTGACCTTTGGAGTGACCCAAATATCAAAGTAGATAATCCCGATTTATGGGGAAGCAAAGCTATGGAACTCGACACTGAAAAATACCGTGAAAATCGCTTCGGTGAGCGACTTTCGAGTTATCCGTTTCAATCGCAGAAAAATATTGATTGGCTCATGGCTGGTGTGTGGGCAATGAGTATAAACAAAGATATTATCGAAGCTAATACACCTATTGAATACCCTGATGTAATATTGCCAGATGGGCGTCGGGTAATGGGTGACAATACATTGCCAACCGAAGCATTTATTAAAGGTTTTCCTTTAGTAATGAAAAAGCGTGATGGTGATAGTAAGGATGTACTTTATACAGCCTATTGGGGACATAATCCTGCTAATAAAGCAGTAAAAATTGTAGTTGATGGTCATGAAATCATTATAAGAGGGCAGTACACGAGTGTGGTGAGAGTGAAGTTATAAGTTGGGGATTATAAAAAAGTCTTCGCTGGAGGCACATGTCGCTCAGTGAAGACCTTTTTTACAGTTTTGTATCTTTTTTTTCCTCAATCATAAGAAACCTTTACAGCCAAAACACGGTTTTCTTTTGTAATGACGTTGTGTTTTCGGGCGGGTATCCATTTTGGCATTAACCTGACTACTCTCAGAACTTCTTCATCTATTTTTGGTCCAAGCGATTTAACAACCTTAATATCTTGAAGGCTTCCATCTATATCTATCGTAAAGCTCAAGTTCACTGTACCTTTTACTTCTTCGGTAAATTTTTTAATCGGAAAAGAAAGATTCTCAGACAAAAACTCGCCCAATGCTTCTGACTTGCCTTTGAAGGACGCTTCTACATTAGCTTTTCTTTTATCTTTTAAAACACTCCCATTTTCATTATAGTATTCTTCACTGATACGCACTCCTTTTGAATAAACCTCGATGGCACTTAAAGAACCACTCATTGAATAATATCGCCATTCACCTTCCTGAAGATTCGCCGAATATTCTCCTTCTGCCTCTAATATATTATAAGGGTGATAATACTTAAAATGACCTTCTTTAGTTTCCTTTTTTATATCAGAATAATGTCCTACCATCTTCAAGAAACCAGCCACATAAAAATCATTGACCGTCCATATACCTCCATTGAGGTCATTACAAATTCTTATATATTTAGTATTATTAAAATCAGTAGTTTCTTCATAATTGATTGTCAGTAATTTCCGAATAACCGTAGAAGATTTAATGTCAATCGAAGCAATCGCTTTGTCTAAATCGGTACTTATAGCAAAAATCGGATTTTCATTTTGAGCATATATATAGGTGCTTAAAAGCAACAAACCTGCTGCTAAAGAGGAGATTTTCATAGGTAAAGATTACTTTTATATTTTGGATTACTTGTTATTTAAGCAAATGTAAAAGTAATTTATTCAATATGAAATATAATTTTCAGAAAATTTTGAAAAATTTGATAATATATTAAGTAACTATATAAATGGCGAAATAACTACTAACTTGTCGGCAGACCATAATTGGAATTTAAAGTTAGGATGAGGGCTTCGGAGTAATGTATGATTTTGATGGTCAATCAATTATACATTGTCAATGTAGAAAAAGGTAGTTTAATAATTAGCGTTTTAATGTAGTTTTTGATAAAAAAGAGTCCTACAAAGTTTGAAAAATTTTGTAGGACTCTTTTGTTTACTTCTTATCAAATTTATCGAAATCACGGTGAGCAACTTCATCAAAAAGTCGTTCTCTTGGTAAGTTTTTGAAATATTCGTAAGTTATTTTTAAACCTTCTGCACGATTTACTTTTGGTTCCCAACCTAAAATTTCCTTTGCCTTCGTAATGTCTGGTTGGCGTTGCTTAGGGTCATCTTTTGGTAATGGGCGATACACAATTTTTTGGTTCGTTCCTGTCAATTTGATGATTTCCTCAGCAAATTCATTCATCGTAATTTCTGATGGATTTCCGATATTTACTGGATAAGCATAATCAGATAATAATAAACGGTAAATTCCTTCCACTAAATCATCAACGTAGCAAAACGAGCGAGTTTGCGTACCATCACCAAAGATTGTTAGGTCTTCGCCACGCAAAGCTTGACCAATGAATGCTGGTAATACACGTCCGTCATTGAGTCGCATTCTTGGGCCATACGTATTAAAGATACGCACGATGCGTGTTTCTACGCCATGATACGTATGGTATGCCATTGTCATGGCTTCCTGAAAACGCTTAGCTTCGTCATATACTCCACGAGGTCCAACTGGATTTACGTGTCCCCAATATTCTTCGGTTTGTGGATGAACGAGTGGGTCTCCATAAACTTCTGATGTTGAGGCAATGATTACTCGTGCTTTTTTTACACGAGCTAAACCAAGGCAGTTATGTATGCCGAGTGAACCAACTTTTAGGGTCTGAATCGGAATTTTTAAATAATCAATCGGGCTGGCTGGTGAAGCAAAGTGTAAGATATAATCTAACTCACCTGGCACGTGAATAAACTTACTCACATCGTGGTGGTAAAATTCAAAATTTGGATGCTTGAACAAATGTTCAATATTGCGTAAATCTCCCGTGATGAGGTTATCCATCGCAATGACATAATGTCCTTCTTTGATAAATCTATCGCAAAGGTGCGAACCCAAAAAACCCGCACCACCTGTTATTAATACTCTTTTCATAAACACCTCTCGGTCCCTGAAGGGAGACTTTTTTAGTTGAAATCTTAAAAAAATTATTAACGTTTAAAAACACCTTTACTCTCCCTTAGGAGTTTCGGAACTTTTACTTTACCGTTTCTCGACCAATCGAGAAGTACGTATAACCTAATTCACGCATATCTTTTAATTCGTAAAGGTTGCGGCCATCAAAGATAACTTTATTTTTGAGAGAAGCTTCCATTTTATTGAAATCTGGTGTACGGAATTCGGGCCATTCGGTCATAATCATCAAAGCATCTGCACCCTCAATGGCTTCGTAAGGTGTTTTGGCGTATTTTACCTTTTTACCAACTACACCACGCACATTTTCCATTGCTTCTGGGTCATACACAACCACTTTAGCTCCTGCTTTACGTAGCTCTTTGATGTTGTACAATGCTGGAGCCTCACGAATATCGTCTGTATGTGGTTTGAATGCTAATCCCCAAAGAGCAATTGTTTTACCTTTCAAATCACCATCGAAGTATGCCTTCACGTGTGGCATCATTTTGGTTTTTTGCTTTTCGTTGACTTTCATTACTGATTTCAAAATTTTGAAATCATAATCAAACTCATTAGCCGTTTTTTCCAAAGCTTGAACATCTTTCGGGAAACAACTTCCTCCATAACCAATACCTGCAAACAAGAAACGCTTACCGATACGGCTATCAGTACCGATACCACGACGAATATCATCTACATTTGCTCCTGCTTTTTCGCAAAGGTTAGCGATTTCGTTCATAAACGTAATCTTCATTGCCAAGAAAGCATTCGCTGCATATTTTGTCATTTCGGCCGAACGCTCATCCATAAAAATAATTGGATTGCCCTGACGCACTAACGGAGCATAAAGTTTTTCCATTACTTTTTTAGCTTTTTCAGAAGTTGTACCAATAACTACACGGTCAGGTTTCATGAAATCTTCAACAGCAACCCCTTCACGTAAAAACTCAGGATTTGATACTACATCAAACTCAACCGTTGCATTCTTAGCTACACGTTCACGTACTTTTTCGGCTGTACCAACTGGTACTGTACTTTTGTCGATGATTACAGCATAGTTTTCGAGCAATGGCCCGAGGTCATTAGCGACACCCAAAATATATTTCAAATCTGCCGAACCGTCTTCACCTGGGGGTGTCGGTAATGCCAAGAAAATCACTTGTGCATCTTTGATTCCTTCGGCTAAATTAGTGGTAAACTTCAGACGACCTTCTTTGGTATTACGGTCGAAAATTACATCTAAACCTGGCTCATAGATGGTTAATTTTCCTTTGCGAAGTTTCTCAACTTTACGCTCATCAATATCTACACAAGTAACTTGATTGCCTGTTTCAGCAAAACAAGTACCCGTTACGAGTCCTACGTATCCTGTTCCTACTACTGCTATTTTCATAAGTCAAAAACCCCCAGCCCCAGAAGGAGAGTTGCTATAATTTAATCGTTTGTTGGGGCATTTGCAAACGACTGTGTTTAATATTATTTGGCTTTTAATTTGTAGGTGCAAATGTATAACTTTTTTTAGAAACAAAAATTTTATTCAAATAAAAAAAATAAAAATATTTTTCAAAAAATACATACTTAAAGAGGTAGTCAATCTATTAAGTCAACTATTTTTAAATATAAATACATTTTTTTGCAAATCAGTCAGAGTTGAAATTATGTAAAAATTTAAGATTATTGTATTTAATTTATAGATAAAGTAAAAGCTATACTTCACAATAATTTTAGAGATTTATCGCTATTAATAGAATTTTCGTTGGTTTTAGCTTGCATAGACAAGTTATTCTTTCGTAAATTCACCACTTAAATTATTTGACAATCCTAAAAAGAATATCAAACATTGAATAGAAGAGACGCCATACAAAGAGTTGCCTACCTGATGGGAGGTGCTTTGTCTGCCCCAACAATGATTGCGATGCTCGAAGGCTGCAAATCTAATACTGCAACCGAAGCCGCAACCTCTTTTGCCTTATCGACCGACTATAAAAGCTTGGTTGCCGAAATAGCCGAAATCATTATTCCAAAAACAACAACTCCAGGAGCTAAAGAAGCAGGTGTTGGGCCGTTTATTGAAATGATGTTGAAAGATTGCTACACGGCTGCTCAACAAGAGCATTTTGTGAAAGGTCTTGATGCACTCGAAGAAGAAGCTAAAAAAGCTAATGGTGGTAAAAAGTTTTTGGAAAGTATACCCGAACAGCAAACTGCTCTTTTGAAAAAATTCGAGGTGATGTCGAATGAAGAAGCTAAGAAAAACGAAACGGCTAAGAAAATGGTTGATGCTGAAACTGGTCTTACGAAAGAAAGTAAAGGCAAAACTGAGGCTCCGCCAACACCTTTCTTCAAACTCATGAAAGAACTGACACTTTTGGGCTATTTTACTTCAGAAATTGGTTGTAAACAGGCATTGGCTTATGTAGAAGTACCAGGAAAGTACGAAGGTTGTGTAAAAATGACTCCAGGGCAAAAAGCTTGGGCATTGTAAGAAAGCCAAAAAGTCAATAGTCAACTGTCCACAGAAAATTTGACTATTGTACAACAAAACCATTGTTGACCGTGGACTAATAGACTAACAAAATACTAAAAATAATCTATTCAATCTGATGAATATTCAAGGTAAAGAAAAAGAGAAAATGACTTACGACGCCATCGTCGTAGGTTCGGGGATATCAGGTGGCTGGGCTGCCAAAGAATTATGTGAGAAAGGCTTAAAGGTGTTGATGATTGAGCGTGGACGTGACATTAAGCATGTGGAAGGTTATGAAAATGCGATGAAAAATCCGTGGGATTTTCCGCACCGTGGAAACATGGATAATATGGCTCGTGAACAATATTGGGCAAGCGTTCGTACGGGTTATACAGGTCGTGAAGAACACCGCAATATGTTTGAAAATGATAAAGAAAACCCTTACGGTGAGAAACGTGGATTCGACTGGATTCGTGGGTACCACGTAGGTGGTCGCTCATTAATGTGGGGACGCCAAAGCTACCGTTGGAACGAGCGTGATTTTACGGCCAACCTTGAAGATGGACATGGTATTGACTGGCCTATTCGTTATAAAGATTTAGCTCCGTGGTATAGCTACGTTGAGAGTTTCATCGGTGTGAGTGGTTCGAGAGATGGCTTAGATGTATTACCCGATGGAAACTTCCAAACACCAATGGAAATGAACTGTGTGGAAAAAGAGTTTAAATCAAGAGTTGCTAAAAAGTTTGGTGGTCGTGCCGTTACAATCGGCCGTACGGCTCACTTGACTTCACCGACTAAAATCCAAACAGATTTAGGTCGTGCATCTTGCCAATTCCGCAATGCGTGTATGCGTGGTTGCCCATATGGTGGATATTTCAGTACACAATCAGCTACTTTACCAGCTGCCAATAAAACTGGTAATCTGACATTGACTACCGATAAAATCGTGCATCAAGTAATTTTCGATGATGAAAAAGGTAAAGCTGTTGGTGTAAAAGCCATCGACCAAAATACAAAAGAAGAATACGAATATTTTGCAAAGATTATCTTCTTGAATGCTTCGGCAATCAATTCTGCATGGATTATGATGCAGTCGAAGTCGAAAACTCACCCGAATGGTTTGGGTAACGAGTCTGACCAACTTGGACGAAACATCATGGACCACCACTTAGCCGTTGGTGCTTCGGGTACGTTTGAAGGAATGGAAGATATGTACTACTATGGCCGCCGTGCCAATGGTATCTATGTACCACGTTTCACAAACTGGGGTAGCGATAAAAAACGTGACTTTGTACGTGGTTTTGGTTATCAAGGTGGAGCAAGCCGTTCGAGCTGGGGCCGTGGTGGACAAATGGATGGTTTCGGTGTTGACTTCAAAGAAGCCATGACACAGGTTGGGCCGTGGTCGTTTAATATTGGTGGTTTTGGTGAAACATTACCAGATTCAAACAACCGTTTTACACTTTCTGACAAAAAAGATAAGTGGGGCTTACCAGTGGTAGAATTTGATGCAGGTTGGGGCGAAAATGCCTTAAAAATGCGTGTAGCAATGATGAACGAAGCAGCAGAAATGCTTGATGCTGCGGGCATGAAAAATATTCAGACTTACGATGACCGTAGCAAAAACCCAGGTATTGGTATCCACGAAATGGGAACTGCCCGTATGGGACGTGATGCAAAAACGTCGGTATTGAATGCCAATAACCAAGTTTGGGGTGCAAGCAATGTATTCGTAACTGACGGTGCCGCCATGACCTCGGCATCTTGCGTAAACCCATCGCTTACATATATGGCACTTACAGCTCGTGCAGCAGACTTTGCTGTAAGTGAGTTGAAGAAAATGAATTTGTAGTAGTAGTTTAGTCCACAGATGATGGACAATGCTTACAAAAACAGCGAATTTGCCTTTTGGTGAGTTCGCTGTTTTTTGTTTAATTCAAGTTTTTCCTGAATATTTGTATTACCCGTTTTGAAACTTGTGCTACAATACTGAGTTATTCATGCAAAAACGCCCCAAACACCGCACTTATACGAAATACATTCTGCTTATTTTCTTGCTTGTCTCAGTGGCGATATATGGGTATTTTATGAAGCGAACGCCTATTTTGTGGGGCTACCATGAGTTTTATTTTACACCTAAAAAATATACAAATATACTGCATCAACTGTCTGATGAACGCAAGGCGTTGACTTCTGGCGATGAAAATATTAGTCAGGTATTTATTCGTCAGTTTCGTAGTTTACTGCCTTTTTGGTACGGCACACGTTATTCGTTTTATGGACAAACCGAAACTCCAGGTGAAGGAAAAATTGCCTGTGGCTATTTCGTGACAACAGTTTTGGAAGATTTGGGTTTGAAAATCAAACGGAATAAACTTGCACAGTTACCTTCGGAAGAAATGATAAAATCGCTTGTAGAAAAAGAATCAATACGGAGGTTTAGTAGATATACTATTACTGATTTTTTGGTGGGTGTTCAAGAATCTGGTACAGGGCTTTATTTGGTTGGACTTGATACGCACACGGGGTTTCTGCTTTACCAAAACAACGAAATGCGTTTTATTCATGCCAGTGGTAGGTTTCCGTTTGCGGTCGTAAACGAGCGTGCCAAAGATTCTATTATTTTAGGTAAATCAAATTATCGAGTCGTTGGTAAACTAAGTGATGATAAAAAGGTTTTGCAGAATTGGTTGTCGAACCAATAGTAAATGCTATATTTAGTGATACAATTCTAAAAACCGTTCCTATGAAAAACCTAAAACTCATCCTGACCTATCTCTTCGGTGTTTTTATGATTTTGGGTGGCATCAATCATTTCATTAAACCCGAAATGTATACATCATTTATTCCTAATTTTCTGCCAAGTTTGGTCATTAATTATCTGATTGGAATCATAGAAATTGCGGTAGGTGTATGCGTTTTTATTCCTCGCTATCGCTCAATGGCTACGCTCGGAATCTTGCTAATGATGTTGGTATTTTTGCCGCTTCATATCTTTGATGTGTTCAAAGAAAATCCCGCCATCGGAAGCCATCAAGCAGCTTTAATTCGGTTGCCTGTGCAGTTTTTGTTTATTGCTTGGGCGTGGTTTATACACAGAAGATGAAGCAAAAATGCCTTGTATGAAGCAATTATGTGCTTAATACCATGGAATTTGGTGAAGGAATTAAGTCTGTTTCTTATACGATTTTGGTAAAACAAACCGAAGTAGAATCTACTCAAAGGAATGTGGCGATGATTATGAAATAACATATTGAGCGTTAAGATGTTATATTTACAGCTAACTGGAAATGACCGAGCATCAGCCGCCATTGCTCTGTTCGCTCTCAAAAAATAATGAAACTTATGAATACGATAGCAAAGCAAATCGGAGTAAAAACTCTACAAGTACTCAATTGGGTATTTTTTATGATAATGGTAGCCACTAATTATTTGGCTAATGCCTTACCAATCAATGGTAAAAATACTGGGCAGCTTTCTGACCAATACCCAAACCTTTTTGTGCCTGCGGGTATCACGTTTTCTATTTGGGGAATCATCTATTTATTATTGTTGATTTTTTGTGTAAAACAAAGCAAGAATCTGTTTAGCCAATCGCCCAACCCATCGACTAACGCATTAGTTGATAAAATCGGACTCAGATTTATTATTAGCTGTATTTTAAATAGCCTTTGGATAGTTTTTTGGCATTACGAACATTTGTTTTTTTCGGTTCTTATAATGCTTTCACTATTGCTTACGCTCATCGACATTGTTAGTAGAATAAATTATCTCAGTAAAAACCATGAAAGACAAATACCAATGGTTGTAAGAGCTGCTTTTGGGACTTACTTAGGCTGGATTTGTATTGCTACTATTGCAAATATTACAGCAGTTTTGGTATTTTTTGGCTGGGATGGCTTTGGGAAAAGTGAAGTTTTTTGGACTTGCTTAATGATAATTATTGGAGCATTGATTGTAAGTTGGACACTCAATAAGCTGAATAATATTTCTATCGGAGCGGCGGTTTTGTGGGCATTTGCAGGAATTATTATGAAGCGAATTGAAGCCGCTGAATACCACCGATTCATTGTCTGGACTACGATTTTTGCTGCTATCATTATAGTTGTAAGTATCATCATTACAACCATAAACAAAGCTTTAAGGAAGGCATGAATAATCCTTGTTAAGATTTTTAAAGCACAAATGGCTGGTAGAACAACTGTTTGTGCTTTTTTTATAAAAAAGATTACTTCTTTCAAGGCCTGTCGTTTCTACACAGAATTAATACAGTCGCAATATTGTGTAGTGCTTTTAAATAGGGAGAAACTTAGCAGACCTCTTGAAATCGTTTTGATTACAGGAGGAACTTATAATATTTATCCCCCCAAGCTGACCGTTCTTACAATAACTAAAACAGGCTTTCTAAATTTCATTAGTTCAGCTGGTGAATTTACGAGTTGATATTATGTTGATGACTGTCCTATTATTTTGAACTTTGTGGTAACTGGTACAACTTGAAAAAATCTCAAATGAAATCATTGGCGTTGATGGCCGTTGAAATTTCGTCAGCATTAAAAACCGTAAAGAAGCAAACAAGTAAAAGGAGCATTGTTTATAAGATTTTTCGGAAAATTTAAGCAAAAATTAGACCTTTTCACTTGTAAAAGATTAAATAAATTGATTAATTCAGCACACTAATTTTTATTGTTGAGCCTTCGTAAACAAAGAAATGATTTCTGATTATCTTTGTTGAAACTCTATTCAACCCTTACATTTCTAATGAAAAAATTACACTTGCTTATTGCATTTATGGCTTTGTGTACACTTGGTTTTGCACAAACGTCAGCTCCCGAAAAAACAATTATACAGATAGATTTAAATAAAAAAATTGGCGAGATGTCAACCATGTGGGCGTGGTTTGGGGCTGATGAACCCAATTATGCGTATATGAAAGATGGTAAAAAACTTCTTACCGAATTGAGCCAATTAAGCCCAGTACCTGTTTATTTTAGAGCCCATAATTTGCTTACTTCGGGTCATGATACACTTACGATGAAGTGGGGTTCGACGAATGTTTATACCGAAGATGCCAACGGCAAACCAATATATGATTGGAAGGTTGTTGATAAAATTTTTGATACCTATCTGCAAAGAGGTATCAAACCACTGGCACAATTTAGTTTTATGCCCGAAGCCCTTTCAACTAAACCACAGCCTTATGAACATAATTGGAAACCTGGAATGCCCTATAACGACATTTATAAAGGATGGACATTTCCGCCAAAAGACTACAAAAAATGGGCAGATTTGGTTTATGCGTGGGTAAAACATTCGGTTGAGCGATATGGCAAAGCTGAGGTGGAAAGTTGGTATTGGGAACTTTGGAATGAACCAAATATTGGCTATTGGAGTGGCACGGTTGAAGAATACTGTAAACTTTACGATTACACCGCCGATGCCGCCAAACGTGCCTTGCCAACCATCAGAATGGGAGGGCCAGAAACTACTGGACCAAGTTGGAATAAAGCTGCTAACTTCTTGAAGACATTTCTAACTCACTGCGAATCAGGAACCAACTACGTGACGGGTAAAGTAGGTTCTCCGCTTGATTTTATCACTTTTCATGCCAAAGGTTCGCCTAAAATCGTTCATGGACATGTGCAGATGAATGTTGGTACACAACTCAGAGATATTTCGGAAGGATTCAGAATCGTTACTTCATATCCGAAATTTAAAAAACTACCAATCATCATTGGCGAGTCTGACCCCGAAGGTTGTGCGGCTTGCGGCATGAAAACAAATCCATCAAATGCGTATCGAAATGGCACGATGTATTCAAGCTATACGGCCGCTTCGTTTGCCCGAAAATATGCTTTGGCCGATTATTTCAAAGCCAATTTATTGGGAGCAGTAAGCTGGTCGTTTGAGTTTGAGAACCAACCGTATTTTTATGGTTTTAGAGATTTGGCCACCAATGGCATTGATAAACCCGTGCTAAATGTTTTCAGAATGTATGGTATGATGTCGGGTAGTAGGGTAGAGGTAAGAGGCAATCAGAATTATACTTTTTCGATGGTGCGAGATTCAAGCGTACGTAAAAAAGCCGATATTGATGCCCTCGCCAGCAAAGACCAACGTTCGGCGGCTGTAATGGTTTGGCATTATCATGATGATGACATAAAAGCCGAAGATGCTACAATAGAAGTCGATTTAAAGGGTTTCCCTGCCCGACAAGTCAATTTTAAGCATTACCGCATCGACAATGAAAATAGCAATTCGTACGAAGTTTGGAAGAAAATGGGTTCGCCCGAAAATCCAACTGCCGAGCAAATCAGCATCTTAGAAAAAGCAGGACAACTGGCCTTGCTGACTTCACCCACGTATATAAAAACCGATAATGGTCATTTGAAACTCAATTTAAAATTACCTCGTCAAGGAGTTTCGCTATTGAAGTTTGATTGGTAATAGTACATACCAAAATACGTTCCGCTTACGAGCGAAGAAGTTAAGATTTCGAGCATAAAAGTACTTTTATCTACAATGATGTTGTAAGGTAAAAAGCCATGAAGAGTCAGTGAACAAAGAATTAGAAAAAGACGTTGTTAAAACTGTTGTAGTAGCCGTAGCCGGCTACCCAAAAAATCATAAAATACATAAAAAATGAAAGCCGTAGGATTTAAAACCTCGTTACCAATCTCAGAAGAAAATAGTTTCATTGATTTTGAAACTGCCAAGCCCGTGCCAGTTGGTCATGAATTATTAGTAAAAATCAGTGCTATTTCAGTCAATCCAGTTGATTTTAAAATCAGACAGAACTCTGCAAAAGATACTGTTTTAGACAACCCAAAAATCATTGGTTGGGATGCCGTTGGAGTAGTAGAAGCTGTAGGCGAAAATGTTTCGCTCTTTAAAGTAGGTGATGAAGTTTATTATGCAGGAGATATTACAAAGCAAGGTTCAAACGCTGAATATCAAGTAATTGATGAAAGAATTGTAGGGAAAAAGCCCAAAACTTTGACCATTGCCGAGGCTGCTGCAATCCCGCTGACGGCTTTAACAGCTTGGGAAATATTCTTTGATAGAATGAGACTAAGTGCAGAGAAAGACAAAGGCAAAACACTCTTAATCATTGCTGGTGCGGGTGGAGTTGGTTCGATTGCGATTCAATTAGCCAAAAAACTTTTAGGCTTGAAAGTAATCGCAACGGCCTCAAGACCCGAAACCATTGAATGGTGTAAGCAATTGGGTGCAGATTTGGTAGTTAACCACCGAGATTTAGTCAACGAAGTGCGTAATGCTGGTTTCCAATACGTTGATTTTATTGTTGATTTTGTAGATACCAACGCTTATTGGGATAGTATGGCTGACCTCATCAAACCGCAAGGGCATATCGCTTCTATCACGGGTAGTGCCGCACCCGTGGTTTTAAATAAATTAAAAACCAAAAGTGTGAGCTTTTCTTGGGAATTTATGTACACCCGCTCAACTTTCCAAACCGAAGATATGATTGAGCAGCACCATATTCTGAATAAAGTGGCTGATATGTTTGATAACGGAGAGTTGGTTTCGACACTCAGACAAACGCTCGTGGGGCTTTCGGCTGATACGCTCAAAAAAGCCCATAAGCAGTTAGAGTCTGGCACAACCATCGGGAAATTAGCTATTCAGTTCTAAAATCCAAATTGAGTCGAGAATTAAGCAAATAGATGGTCAAAAGGTGTGGTGTTTAGCAATAGTAAAGTGAGAGAGTTATAAAAATAAAAGTGGCACACTTGTTATCTACGATAAATAAAGTGTGCCACTTTTTTGTCTATTATTACTTCAACCGAATACTATAAGCCTGAATCAAAGGCGGGTTTTCGGGCGACATCGTGAAACTGACCTCGATATTTCCTTTTTCTCCTTCCATCAAAAACTTACCTCTGAGTGCATTTTCGGCTACTATTTCGTGTACTTTTTTGATTTTTCCTGCTTTTTCAAAAATTCCTTCGGCTTCGGCTTTTAGTAAGTCTGGGAAATAATCCAAGAAGAAATTTTCGGCAAAAATGCCCGATTTTTCGGCATTTTCCCACGTTGGTAGCAATTTAACGAGTTCGTTTTGGCGTTGTTTCAAAATTGGCGAAACTGGAAACGCCTTGGGCGAAAGGCCTGCTTTTTCGACAATAAACGGAATAATTTGATTATTCATCAGAGCCGCACCGCCGTAAGTGCCGTTGGTGAAAGTTACGATTCCGAGGCCGTATTGTGGCACAATTTTCCAGTCAGAGCCAAAGCCTGGAAGTCCGCCCGAATGCCCGATGCTTCTGATTTGGTTACAATTTTGGTCGATTCGTAAGCCATAGCCATAAAACGACACATTGCTGCATGGCTCGCCCGTACCTGTATAGCCTCGGTTATTTATGCTATTGAAATTGGCAGGAAAGTGCATTTCTTTCAACGAACTTTTCTTTAAAATCGCCGAATTTGGAACATCAACTTGATAAGCTTTTTGATGAAAAGCCATGTATTTGGCAAAATCTTCGATGGAAGTCAGCACGCCGCCCATGATTCCGTACGCACCGTCGGGTTCGATGGGCTGCTCGATGTATTGTTCACGCAACCACCGATAACCCCTAACGAGTTGATTATCTGGTACTTTCGTATAGTCCCAGTAGGTATTTGTCATGCCGAGTGGCTTCCAAATTTTGTTGATGATATAGCTTTGGTAACTTTGCCCCGATACGTTTTTGATGATTTGCCCCAACATCGCAAAGCCCATATTGCTGTATTCATAGGCAACGCCTGGCTCGTTGGAAAACGAAATTCCTTTCTTAAACATCTTTAGCATGGTTGCTTCCGAAATACCCAGTTGGCGGTCGCCCCACGGATTGTCTTCGGGGAAACCCGCTGCGTGCGTAAGCAAATGACGCACCGTAATTTCGGGCGAATCGGCCGAATATTTTTGTCCTTTTAGTTCGGGAATGTACTTCCAAACGGGGTCGTCGAGTTTGATTTTTCCTACATCACGTAGCTGCAAAATTGCCACCGAAGCAAAACTTTTCGACATCGAAGCAATGCGATAAACCGACTGATTATCAGCGGTTTTGTTGGTTTTGTAATTGACAATTCCGCTATTACTCTGATAAATAATTTTGCCATCAAGCACCAAGGCATACGCCACACTCGACAAATGACTTTTGACCTTAAAATCTTGAAATTTCGCATCAAGTTCGGGAATCAACGCCTTGATTTTATCTTCGGTGCTTTGAGCAAAAACATTTAAGCTGAGAATAAAGAAAAGGATTAGTTTTTTCATGTTTTGGTTGATGAGGGGGGGAGAGGCCAGCTATGATATAAATATTCATCAAATTGTTTCAATAGAACCATCTTTATTCTCGGCAATCATCACCCCATTTTTTGAGTAAATTAAAGGCTGATTGATAGAAAAAAGATATTCTCTTATTTCCTTTTCGCCCTGTTCTTGCCAAATTTTTAGCTCTTGTGCCGTCATTTCTGCGGGGCGTTTGGTCATTGTTCCTGTTAGGAATTTTATAGAATCTGTGAGCATAATTGTTAGAAATTGCTTCTCTTTCTTATGATTTATTCAAACAAATGTATAGAAATTTGGTAAAATTACAAAGGGTGATTTCGGATAGATAACTATAATAAATCATGCTAAGTATAAAATTCTGTTAAGCTATTTTTCTACTTAATTGATTAGTGTTAGTGGTGCTGTTCTTTACGAATGATAAAAATAGTGCTGTTCAGAGAACAGCTAACACTGCTACGAAGTCGGAGACATCGTAGAGCGGGGGGGGACTGAAATATTAGGAAAGAGTTCGAAATTTGAAACTTTCAATATTTCTTAATTTAGATGAAAAATTAATCCCAATTGCGATAAGTTGCTTTCCACTTACTTTGTAAGGGTCTAAATACTTTTTTTCAAAGATTTGATTTAAGGCTTCTTCTCCTGTTTTATCAAACTTATGTTCAAAGCAATAAACATAATCAGTTCTTTCAATTATGTTATCAGCACGCCCAAAAGCTGAATGAACCTCCGGATTATTTTTTATTTTTATACCTTTTAGATAAGAGTATAAATTTGAACCAAAGAAACCTTCTGATAAATTACTTGAATGGTAAAAATCATAAGGAATACTTGAAAAATGGCTTTTAATATTATCTTCGATTGCTTCAAAGTTGACACTATCAAAAGCTTTTTCAAGGTCACTAAATTTATTTGTTGGAAACTCCTTTAATAAATATTTTTCAAGATAATCCACCCATTTTAATCTATATTCCATTTGACAATACAAAATTTGGTCTTTTGTTGGCTTGTCACATGTAATATCAATCATATTCCATAAAGGTTCGTAGTAACTTCTTGGATAATAAGCTGCTATTAAATCTTGATATTTATCTCTCTCTTTGTACTGTTTTGCGGTAATAAACTTTGCACCATACTTTATACCTCTATGTTTTGTTTTAAACTTTATAGCATCATAAACTGGTTTATAAATTTCAAAATACTCCCTTTGATTATAAATCAATTTTTCAATATATGCTTTAGCATCAGTTTGCTTTTTTAAATTTATTTTCAAAAAAAACTCTGAATTTTTTAAGGTTTTATCAATCAAAATGTCATATGTTTCTTCTTGAGCATCTTGTATTTTATTCCAGGTTTCGAAGCTCATATTGCCTTTTGAGACTAAGAATCCATAATTTTCACTATGAACCTGTCTAAAGTAATTATAAAATAAAAGAAGCTCATTTAAAGGTTAATTTTGCTTTGCGAACTAAAAAGAACCTTACCATGAGCATCTTAAGCAAAGATAAGATTAAAAAATTT
>JAIYBU010000220.1 GCA_027488335.1 Cytophagaceae bacterium | reverse complement strand
TTCTATTAAGGTCTTTAAACGTTCCCAAATAATATTATGACGCCTTAGAAGTTTTTCTTTATCTAAATAAAATGTAAAATGTCTATCTCTATAGATTCCAATATGGTGAAAATAGAAAGCCTTTTCATTTATTATACTTTCCTTTAATTGTTTATCAATTTCAAATCGTAACTCTCCGATAACTTTTTCGTCATCGAAGTTTGGTGATTTATACTTTAGAATAGAACCACTTAGTAGGTTATATTTGCTTTCAAAATAGTCAAACTCTTTATCTTGTCTTTCACATTCGGTGTTATATTTTTGATAGATAGAAATTATATCAGTATGTTCTTCCCAAGTAGTTAATTTGTTAATATCGTACTTTCTTGAGTTACAAAGGCAAAGAACTGCGATAGGATTTGCAGAGTCTCTTTTTACATATTTTACCAATCTTCTAACAGTTTCAGAACTTGATATAATTGATGTAATCACAATTACATTTGAATTTTCTGGAAAAAGTTTAGTTCTTTTAGGAATATTCGGATTAACATCTTCTGATGCAACTTTTATATGATTGTTTTTTACTCCTAAAAGCATAGCAAATGCTCTGACTAATTCTTTTTGATGAATATGGTCTGTTAAAATATAAATATCATTATTATTCATTTGAGATTTATATTTGAAAAAATCTTGATTTATCAGGTTTTTATATTTTAAATACAATGTAAAGGCAAAACCATATTCATTATTTTTAATTAACTTGTCTAAGTCAATCCAATTTTCTACTATTTCTAATTTTGGTGAACAATAATTTTGCCCATGTAAAAGCAGGCTTTCATCAATTTGATTCTTGACACTTTCTTCTAATGTTTCGCTTAGATATGAAAAATTAAAGAAAAATTGATTGTTTTTATAAACAACTAATTTGTTATCGTTTTCAAGGTGTAATCTAATTCGTACCTGTGTTTCATTGGATAATTGTTTAAAGGAGTTTAATTCTTCAATTTTTAGATTTTTATCTACTTTTGCGTAAGACTCATTTAATATATTTATCAAATCTTGATTTCCGCCATACCAAAAAGCTTCATTTTTATCACCAATTATAAGGATTGGGTCGTAGACTTCTTCCGAATCTCTTGAAACACTTTCTTGGAAAACTTCTCGACTTGATTTTTGCAAAATACTTTCATTGGAAGAATCTACAATAATCTGATAAGTTATATTATTCAAATTACTCAATAAATACACAACTACTCCACAAGGATGAGAATCAAAACTAAATTCAGGTAATATATTTTCAAGATAGACTTGAGCTTCTCCATCTTTTATGTTCTTTAAATTTAGAATTACTAATAAGTTTTCATTCTTTCTTACTTCGCTTTTAAAAGATTTAAGAATGCTGTTATCTTCGGTAGTTTTAGGATTATACTTAATAACTTTCCAGGTTTTCTTTTTTTTGTTGTCATTCAATGTAAATCTAAATTCTTTAGCTTCACTAAAAGGACAAAGTTTTATCTGGATAAAAGTTCCTTTAAAGTCAAATTTGCGTTTTTCATAAACCCATTCTTCTTCAACAAGTCCACCTTTTCGAAAACCACCATTGAAAGTTGAAGTAGTGATATGGAAAATACCATTGTATTTATTAACAATTCGTTGAATTCTGTATAGACCTTTAGTTCCCCTGCGAAATTCATTGTGTTTTTTGGTAGACCATTTATCAAAAGACCATTTTAACATACTTTCAGAAAAATCGTCCTTATGCTCATTGGTCTGTTTCGATATATTCTTTGGGGGGTCGCTTTCTTTTTCTACAATTTCGTTTTGATACTTTTCTTTAAACTCTTCAGTGAACATCCCAACTCCAGAATCGCCAAAGTAAATTTCGACTTGAGATTTTATCTTATTTTCTTCTAACCAATCCAAATATTTTTTTTCAATTGGATTGTCTTTTTTATATTGATTCTTCTTCAATAAGCTCTGAGAGTCTATTAATCCAATCGCTAATAAAGCATTTTTTGACTCTGAATGTTCATCTACGTTTTTGATTAGTTCTGAAACAATTACATTTTTTATTCCTTGAATATCTAAGGAGTCTAAGCCCTTGATAGGATTTCCTAAAATTTTGTCAATTAATACTTCAATTTTTTCAAAACTTTTATTGCCCTCCTTGCAATCTATCCAAACAAGAGGAAAAATAGATTTGTAGTCTAAATAATCTACTTTTTTAGTTTCGTGAATGACGGAGAATGATTCTTGGAAAGATTCAAAGTTAAATTGTGACTCAAAGTTATATGTCTCTGTAAAAGAAATTTCATTTTTATGATAAGTTGATATTTCATACAAAACCTCTAAAAAGCCAACGGTTTTTAAGAAGTTTGCAACTCTTATGCGTTGCCTTTTAATACCTTTTTTTGTTTCTTCTGAATATCTTTGACTACTTTCTTCTCCTTTAGTCAAATAAACTGTGGGTAAAGCAATGAAAATTTTATTATTTCTTTTAATCAAATTTTCAATTATGAGCGTAAGCTGCACAATGGCACTGAGTTCAGCAAAACGTACTTGCGATAAGTCAACAAAGAAACTTTGATAAGTTAAAGATTCCTTTGGTATCTTTAACTTATTTTCAATATTAACTATATCTAAATGGGTTATCCCTTGAAGTAAATGTATAGGTGAAGTCATGAACACAGCAATATAATTTTAAATAATAAAAAAGTGTGAATTATTTCTTCCAACTACCAATAATATGATGGAATTGGTTTGATTTTATAGCTAATCTATTGATTATGAATCCTGCACATTAAAAAGTAAGCTATATTTAAACTCCTTTCTTTGGTGATGCCGCCAGTAACGATAAGCACTAAAAAGGTGTGTAAAATTTGCTTATTTATCTTATTGCTGGCCAAATCCTAAGACTAATATATGAAAAAAGAAATTGAAAAGCAAAAGAATTGGTATTTAAAATAAAAATTAGGCAAATACAACTACACTAAGAATGTAAGCGAGAATTTGGCATTTGGTATTAGAGAGGGTGGGTTTAACATCTCTCTTTTTTATTCCATAAAGTCGAGTCATAGATTGTATTGTTTTAAAATAAATAGTGATACGTATGTATTTTACGTGTTTTTGTGCTTTTGATATACTTATAATTTAAAATGTGCTAAATATTGAAATTCTTGCCCAAAATATGTGATAGTTTAGCTAACAAAAGATTTGATTTATAAAAATTTTATAAAATTAAACATTTTAGATATTGTTTTGTGATTATAAACGATTGGTTATAAAGGAAATAAAGGCTATTTTTAACATTGCTTCGGATGATTCGACTAATTTTTCAACATCTTTGAACAATCTACGGCGAAAATTTAGCCAGCTAAAACTCCTTTCTACCTGCCAGCGGTTTTTTTGTGGAATAAATCCATTTATCGATTCTGGCTTCTGTGCAATTTCTATTTCCCAACCAAAATTATCTTTGACGTGTTCGGTAAAGGTAAGTTTATAACCATTGTCAGCCGTAATTTTTTTCAGTCTCGGAACACATCCTTTTAGCTCTTCCAAAGCTTTTATACCAGCCTCGTTATCAGATGCATTAGCAGGACTTACTTTGATAGCCAAAGGTAAACCAAGCGTATCGACCAATATAGTTCTTTTCCTACCGTTAATTTTTTTATTTCCATCAATACCTGTTTCATTAGAAATGAATTGGACTGTTTTAACCGACTGACTATCAATGGCTAATAAACTTGGACTTTCTTCTTTTCCTTGCCTTTTTCGTTCCATAGAGACCAGAGATTGAAGTATTTGCTCCCAAATCCCATTGAGTCTCAGTTGCCTAAAATGATAGTAAACTGTTGCCCATGGAGGGTAAATTTCTTTCATTTCTCGCCATTGAACGCCAGTATAGTTCAGCCAAAAAATAGCATCTAAAATAGTTCGTAAACTATGTTTGGATTTTCGTTGCTTACCAATTATTTTTTCAATAATTTGCCAATTAGAATCGGTTAAAGGTGTGAAGTTCTTTCGCATTATCTTATAATTTTAGCCAATTACAAGATAGCCGATTCTTTCTTAAATACAATTTTTATCCTCGCAAAACATTATCTTAGACCTATCAAACGAACGACAATGGCATTCACCAACTAATCGAAAAATTTGAAATAATTTTGGTATCAGTTCAAGAAAGTTATAAAAGATTTATGGCAAAACCATTCAATAATGCCCCCCAATAACCCAACAATAACGACTTAACCTAAATTAGTATTTTTTACACTTTTTAGCTTAAAATCATACCTAAAGTATAATTTTTATTAATTTTTGTAAGTGGAATTGATATTTGGATTAGAAATATAAAATAAAATCTTTTTTTCTTACAATTAATTTGGCTTAATTTTAAAATAGCTTAAATTTGTGTTGTTTTGACACGTTATAGTATATTCATAGCCTTACATAATGGTTTTCAATCATTTATCCTAACCAAAAAAAAAAAAAAAAAAAAATCCTCCTCATATTTTTTGTAGTAATAATAACTTTTGCTCAAGCCCAAACTCCATTGAAACTTTGGTATAAGCAACCTGCAGGTAATACTTGGGAAAATGCCTTACCAATTGGTAATGGTCGTTTGGGGGCAATGATTTATGGGAATGTCGCCAAAGAAACCATCCAACTTAATGAACATACTGTCTGGAGTGGAAGTCCCAACCGAAACGATAATCCCCAATCACTTGAAAAGTTAGCTGAAATCAGAAAATTGATTTTTGAGGGCAATCATAAAGAAGCCGA
>JAIYBU010000022.1 GCA_027488335.1 Cytophagaceae bacterium | reverse complement strand
TAATTAGTTGCAGCCAGTTTAAGTGTTTTGACTTCTTGCTTGGTCGTTATATCAATTACGTGAATACCTTCAAAATTTTCGATTATCCAAAGATGATTTTCTTGAGGAAAATATGCCATTGCATAAATAGAATGAGCAACTTTTGCAATCATTTCACCCACATCAGGCTTTTGAAGATTCCATCTGACAACAAATCCATCACCAGCCGCTGAAAAAAAATGCGTGTCTTCTCCCGAATTCTCTAAGGTATAAACACAGTCTCGATGGCCTGTGAATGTATCAATTTTCTCAACTTTTACCATCATTAATGCTTTACATTTACCAATTGCAAAATGCTACGATAAACGTTGGTGTTAGGAAAAACAACAAAAGATTTTTACTTTACTTAATATATTAGCAAAAAACTAAGATATACCCAAACAAAACGCTATTTTTGCACGCAAAATTAATTCAATAAATTTTCATTCATAAACATTCCCATGAATTTTTCGGCCGAAATAGAAAAAACAGCAGTTTTTGAAGCAGTAGAAAAAGTAATTACTGATGCAGGATTTAATATTGACAAACAAGACCAAAGCCGTCCGTGGGGAGGTTTCTATGTTTTGGACGAATCGCAAGCTCCTCAATTTATTGAAACATACTTTCCACATTTATCAGTAAATGATTTCGGTGTTGGACGTAAACTTAGCCCAAAAATCTTAGTGGTTGCTCCACAGAAGCGTCTTTCGTGGCAATACCACTTCCGTAGAGCCGAAATTTGGAAAGTCATTGGTGGTACCGCAGGCGTTGTAACCAGCGAAACAGACGAAGAAAACGAACTTCAAACGCTGCCACTGGGTACAATCATCAACTTAAAACAAGGAGAAAGACATCGTTTGATTGGTCTGGATGGTTGGGGAATTATTGCCGAAATTTGGCAACACACCGACCCAGAAAACCCATCAGATGAAGATGATATTGTACGAGTTCAAGATGATTTTGGTAGATAAAATCAAGGAAGGCTTCTCTTGAAGGGAAGCCTTCTTTAATTCCGCTAATTTATAAGTCTTCTGCCTAAGATGGTAATAGAGGTGCGAAAGCAAATAAATTAGAAAAAAACTATTGCTCAAAATCAAGCTCCATCATTACATAATCTTTACCATTTTTTCGAACAATATCAGAAGCTACCTTCATCCCAAAACGTTGGTAAAATTCGATTGCCGTCATGCGAGCATTACATTTTAAACTCTTGATGTTTAACTTTTTAGCATCAACAATGAGGTGATTGAGAAGTTTTGTACCATAGCCTCTGCCTTGAAAATAATCATCGGTTGCAAACTTTCTAAATTGACCTTCTTCACCATCAATAAACAAAGAAACGACCGAAACTAAAATATCTTTTTCAAATAAGCCAAAATGTAGCCCTTCCGTATCATTTGGAAGAACTACAAAATCAATAGGTTTATTTGGCCACATAACTTTGTGTCGGAGTGGCCAAGTTTCTGATGCGGCTATTTCCTTTATTTCAATCATAAAAATTACTTGCCAGCATACGCTTGATAATATTTCTGAGCTTGTGGCATTTGTTTTTCTAAATCTGCAATACGAGTTTCGTCGGTAGGGTGAGTCGAAAGCATTTTGGGTGGTTTCTGAGATTTTGCACCAGCCTCTGCCATTCTTTTCCAAAAATCTACGGCATTTGAAGGGTTATAACCTGCCATTGCCATAAAAATCAACCCTAATTTATCTGCTTCCGATTCTTGTTTACGGCTATTTGGCAAAACATAGCCAAGCTGAGAACCAATACCGAATACCTGTCTTGCAATTTCCATCACTCTTTGGTCTCCAGTATAAACACCAGCACCCACAGCCCCAATCTGCGTTATCCCATTAGCTAACATTGCTTGACTCATTCGCTCACGTCCGTGGCTGGCAATCGCATGAGCAATCTCGTGTCCCATCACAACGGCCACACCTGCTTCATCTTTGCAAATTGGTAAAATTCCTGTATAAAAACAAACTTTACCACCTGGCATACACCATGCGTTCAACTCTTTGTTTTGCACCAACTTAAACTCCCATTGATAGCCATCAATCACTTGGCTATAATTGTTCTGAATCAGATAATTTTCAACAGCCGTTTTGATTCTTCCACCTACACGTGCAATCATTTCGGCATCCTTCACATTCGATGCAACCACCTTCGATGTATCCATAAAGCCTTTATATTCAGTAAAGCTCATATCCATCATCACATCATTAGAAACAAATCCTACAAGCTGTTTACGACCAGTAAGCGGTACACGCTGGCACGCCCAAATAAATGTTACTAATGCAATTGCTGCAACCGAAGATTTAAAAAATGTTTTCATTATTTATCAATTATTATAATTTACTTTTAGACGAAATTTTGTTTCAAATATTACAATTTTGAACGAGTATTTTTGAGAAAACTTAAAAAATTATGCCAACCAAAGGGTACTTCCAAACGATATATTGACTATTTTTGTAAACAGGATTGTTTTTTTAACCTGCAAATATTATTAAATCATCCGAAAGTTTTTCTTCAATTTTTAGAATATTTTTCATGAAAATCATTGCAATTGGCCGAAACTACGCCGAACATATCAAAGAACTTAATAACGAACGCCCAGACGAACCCGTTATTTTTACAAAACCCGAAACGGCTATTTTAAAGGATAACGAACCTTTTTATCACCCAGATTTTTCGCAAGATGTTCATCATGAAGTTGAAATTCTTGTAAAAATTAGTAAAATGGGAAAAAATATTGAGGAAAAATTTGCCCATAAATATTATGAAGAAGTCGGAATCGGCATTGATTTTACGGCTCGTGATATACAGTCAAAATTAAAAGCAAAAGGTTTACCGTGGGATTTGGCCAAAGGATTCAATGGCTCTGCTCCTATTTCGGGCTTTCTACCTAAATCAACATTTGCTGATTTAAAAAATCTCAACTTTCATTTAGATGTAAACGGCCAACTTCGTCAAGAAGGAAATACTTCCATGATGCTCTATCCGATTGATACCATTATTGCTTTTGTTTCGAGATATTTTACCCTAAAAACTGGCGATATTATTTTTACAGGAACACCTGCGGGCGTAGCAGCCGTGAAAGTTGGTGATATTTTGACAGCTTATATCGAGAACGAGAAAATGTTGGAATTTGAGGTAAAATAAACCCCCGCCGCAAATGAGCCAGCTATTATAGAATGAAGAGAAATAAATAAAAAATTTACACAAAAATAAAAAATCCCTCTTTAGGGGTTAGGGGTATCCATGATTATTACACGCATTTTAAGCACACTTTTGCTAATAACATATTTGGTTTCAGATACTTCTTTCAATAGTGCATTTGCACAACGAAGAAAAGCTGACCCAAACAAAGAGTATCCCAAAGGTTACTTTATGTTTCCAATTCAGCCAGGTCAACAAGCATCCTTATCAGGAGGTTTTGGCGATTTACGAACCAATCACTTCCATGCAGGCATTGATATTCGGACTGGCGGCGTAGAAGGATATCAAGTTTATGCCGCCGCCGAAGGCTATGTTTCAAAAATCAGAGTTATGCGTGGTGGCTACGGAAATGTCATTTATATCACGCATCCGAATGGCTATACAACCGTTTATGGACACCTAAAGCACTTCAATACACGCATCGAACAGTATGTTCGGCAAAAAGAATATAACCAGCAAGTCTGGGATATTGAGTTGTCTCCTTCACCCAAAGATTTACCTGTTAGTAAAGGAGAAATCGTTGCCATTGGAGGTAATACTGGGGCATCAGGCGGCCCACACCTCCACTTTGAAATTCGTGATGAAGCAGAAAATGCCATCAATCCTCTAAAGTTTGGTTTTGGGGAAATTCAAGATTCACAAGCTCCTGTTATTGAGCGAGTTATCTTAAAAACTCTTAATGCGTATTCTCGTGTAAATGGCGAATTTGGCAGAGTTTCTATTGCTCCAACACGCACCGCTGATGGCAATTATAACATACCAACGGTCATCAAAGCTCATGGTGTAATTGGGCTTGAACTAAATGCCTACGACCGCAGCCAAACCTCTCCATTCCGATTGGGTGTCACGGAAGTCGAAGTTAAAATTGATGGAAATACAAGTTACAAACTCAATCTTGAAAAAATGCCTTTTGATATTTCAAAAGATATTAACGTTCATATTGATTATGACATCGCCGAGAGTAATGGTGTAAGAATTCAAAAATGTTATATTGCCGACGGAAATCGCTTATCAATTTACGAAACTGACCAAAATCAAGGTAAAATCGTCATAAAAGACCAAGAAATTCACCAAGTTTCAGTAGAAGTAAAAGATACCTACGGCAACGCTTCAATCATGAACTTTTCAATTCAAGGCGACCAACCGAATGAAGTTTTTGCAGAAGAATTAGCCGAAGAAAGTAATTTTTCGGGAAATATTTCGACTTCAATCACCGAAAATACATTGGCTATTAGAACAAAAAATGCGAAAGCACCTGCCGCAATTTTACAATATAAAGGTATTCCAATGGCTGTTTCTTTAGCCTATCGCCGAAATACAGAATCGGTTTATTTACATGATTTAAACAAAGGTATTGCTGATTTTATACAAGTAGAAAATAGTTCGGAAAGATTGAATATTAAACAAGAAATACTGCCACAGAAAGGGCAATATTATTCAGAATCAAATCTTAATATTGATTTTGCTGATGCACTGTATGATACACTTTATCTCAAAACAGCCCTCAACGGTAATCGACTTTCAATAAATACTGAAAAAATTCCATTAAAAGATTTTATTACTGTCAGTTGGACTCCCTCAGGCGTAGCAACTTCGCCAAAAACAAGCGTATATTATGTAAATGATGGACGTAAGTATTTAGGCGGTACATGGCTGGGAAATCAGATTCAGTTCAAAACCAAAGAACTGGGTGATTTTCAAGTAATTACCGATACCGAAGCCCCAAACATTCGTCCAGTTAGAATTGATTCTACCGAATTACGTTTCACAATTTCCGACGGACTTTCAGGCATCAAAAACTTTAATTGTTATGTAAACAAGCGATGGGTTTTGATGGATTATGAGTATAAATCAAATCGAATTTGGTCAATAAAACTTGATGAATCAGAAACATTTAGTGGCGATTTGAAGTTAGAAGTAACAGACAATGTAGGAAATTTGGCAGTTTATGAAGTCAATATTGATGAATACATTGCAACCCAAAGAGCCGTAAGAAAAGCTACCAAGAAATCGTCGAAGAAAACCTCTAAAAGTAAGAAAAATGTCTCTAAAAGTAGGAAGTCCAGCTCCAAGCATTCAAGCAAAAAATCAAAACGGAAACGTCGTTAATCTTTCTGATTTGAAAGGAAAAAAAGTAATACTTTATTTTTACCCAAAAGACTCAACACCTGGTTGTACAGCACAAGCTTGTAGCCTTCGAGACAATTACGAAACACTTTTAGCAAAAGGTTATGCAGTGTTGGGGGTAAGTGTTGATGATGAAAAATCACACCAAAAATTCATTAAAAAGTATGAATTACCTTTTGATTTACTGGCTGATACTGACCAAAAAATTGTAAATGACTACGGAGTTTGGGCTGAAAAATCAATGTATGGTCGCACATATATGGGAATTGTACGTACTACGTTCGTCATTGACGAAAAAGGTATTATTGAAGAAATTATTCAAAAAGTAGATACTAAAAATCATGCAGAGCAAATCTTAAAATAAAGTAATTCTGCTAACTTTTTTTACAAATAATATTGATTTTAATAAAAACCTCGCTTTCGTGAGGTTTTTGTGTTTTTAAAGCAAGATGTATTCCGTACTTTTGCGTAATACTAAGTAAAAACATTCCTTTTTTATATTTTTTAATTACTTTTGTATTAATTGTATATTTGACACTTAATAATTATTTGTAAATGCAAACCAAAGAATTACAAGACATCGCTTCGCAGGTACGTCGAGACATCGTTAGAATGGTTCATGGCTGTCAATCAGGTCACCCAGGTGGTTCATTAGGTTGTACTGATGTAATTGTTGGACTTTACTTCCAACAAATGAAAATCAACAATCGTAAAGGTAAAGGTGGGTTCCTTACTTTTAACATGGATGCCACCAACGAAGATTTATTTTTCCTTTCAAATGGCCACATTTCGCCTGTTTTTTACAGCGTTTTAGCTCACAGAGGCTATTTCGACAAAGCAGAATTGGCTACTTTCCGTAAAATAAACTCACGTTTACAAGGTCACCCAACAACACATGAGCACCTTCCAGGTATCCGTATTGCGTCAGGTTCACTCGGACAAGGCTTGTCGGTAGCAATTGGTGCAGCATTGGCAAAGCGTTTGAATGGTGAAAAAACTACGGTTTATTGTCTAATGGGCGATGGTGAGCAACAAGAAGGACAAGTTTGGGAAGCAGCACAAGCCGCTCCACACCACAAACTCGATAACTTGGTTGGAATTATTGACTTGAACGGACAACAAATTGATGGCCCGACAGAAAAAGTAATGTCGAACCGTGATTTGAAAGCTAAATACAAAGCATTCGGTTGGAATGTAATGGAAATCAAAGATGGTAATGATATGGAACAAGTAGTAGCGGGTTTGCGTAAAGCAAAACGTTTATTGGGCAAAGGTCAACCAGTAATGATTTTATTAAAAACTGAAATGGGTGCTGGCGTTGACTTCATGATGGGAAGCCACAAATGGCACGGAGTAGCTCCAAACGACGAGCAATTAGCCGCAGCTTTGGCTCAATTGCCTGAGACTTTGGGAGATTACTAATGCAATACAAAGTTTATAAGATATTTAAGAAAACTCTCTAATCAAACATTAGCATAAAATTGTTTGATAAACGATATTATAAAAATGACAAAATATCCATTTACCGAGAAAAAAGATACACGCTCTGGATTCGGAGCGGGCATGACCGAGCTTGGTCGCACAAACCCTAATGTCGTGACACTCTGTGCCGACTTAGTAGGTTCATTGAAAATTGACACGTTCATCAAAGAAAACCCTGAGCGTTTTATCCAATGTGGTATCGCTGAGGCAAACATGATTGGCGTAGCGGCTGGTTTGACCATCGGTGGAAAAATCCCGTTTGCTACCACTTTCGCTAACTTTGGTTCGAGCCGTGTTTATGACCAAATCCGTCAGTCAGTAGCTTATTCTGACAAAAACGTTAAGATTGCCGTTTCACACGCTGGTCTTACGTTGGGCGAAGATGGTGCAACCCACCAAATCTTAGAAGATTTAGCCATGATGCGTTCGTTGCCAAACATGACGGTTATTAACCCTTGTGATTTTAACCAAACAAAAGCGGCAACTATCGCCGCTGCCGAACACGAAGGTCCTGTTTATTTACGTTTTGGCCGTCCAGTTGTGCCAGTTTTCACTGCACCTGACCAAAAATTTGAAATCGGAAAAGCATGGATGGTTTCTGAAGGTAAAGATGTAAGTATCTTCGCAACGGGTCACTTAGTTTGGGAAGCAATTCAAGCCTGTGAGATTTTGGAAGCCAAAGGAATTAGTGCTGAAATCGTGAATATTCACACGATTAAGCCTCTCGACGAAAAAGCAATTCTAAAATCGGTTCGTAAGACTAAATGTGTAGTTTCGTGCGAAGAACACCAAATGAATGGTGGTTTAGGCGATGCCATTGCTCAAACACTGGCGAAAAACTTCTTAGCTCCACAAGAATACGTAGCCGTTGATAATTCATTCGGTGAGTCGGGTACTCCTGCTCAGTTAATGGAAAAATATGGCTTAAATGCTGCAACAATCGTTGAGAAAGCATTGAAAGTAATTGCGAGAAAAGGATAATATTAAATTGCTTCATAAAAAAGTGCTGATTACTTAGTGATTAGCACTTTTTTATTTACCGAAAATTAAACTTTGGGTAAATTTATCAGTCCAACCAACATCACAGAAACTATTTTTGTATGATATCCGATTCGGAACTGCTATTACAATTTCAAGATGAGTTAAAACGGCATGATGCCTTTAGTCAACTGATAAAAAAATATCAGCAAAAAATCTATTGGCATATTCGTAAGATGGTCATTGACCACGACGATGCCGATGATGTTGTGCAAGAAACATTCATAAAAGTATGGCAAGGTTTGCAAAACTTTAGGTCAGATTCGCAACTATATACTTGGATTTACCGAATCGCAACCAACGAAAGTCTGAATTTTTTACAAAAAAAACGTCGTCAAAATCACGTTCCACTCGAAAACGATGATAGCCTTGATTTGCTCAACGCTCTCGAAAGTTCGATAAGTCAAAATTATATTTCGGGCGATGAAATTCAGATAAAATTACAAAAAGTTCTTCTACAACTACCTGATAAACAGCGACTTGTATTTAATATGAAATATTACGATGATATGAAATACGAAGAAATTGCCGAAATTACAGGCACTTCGGTAGGGGCATTGAAAGCGTCTTATCATTTAGCAGTCAAGAAAATTGAAGAAACGCTCAATAATCAAGAAGCAAGTTTTTGATAAAATAATTAAACCTTTTTGAAATATGTTTGTCAAAATATCGTTCTGACAAGTTTTTGAAACAAATGCCAATGATTTCACTTAATAAAATAGCCAAAATTAATGTTTTCAAAGTACCCAATAACTACTTTGAAGAACTAACTGTGTCTATTTTAAAACAAACTCAAAACGAATCTCAAACTAATACAAGTAGTCAAAAACAAAAAGCTCCTTTTGCGACTCCTAATGGTTATTTTGAAGGCCTTTCGGCTAAGATTATGGGTAGAATTGAGCAAATTGAAAAGAAAAACATTGATTTAGAAAGTTTCGAGCGAGTAAACGTTTTCAAAGTTCAAGAAGGTTATTTTGAAAGTTTAAGCAAGAAAACTATATCGAATGCCACACCAAAACAAGCCAAGACTATTAAAGTAAATTGGTGGAAAAATCAACAAATCAGATGGTCAGCGGCAGCAAGTATAATTTTAATGGTTGGATTATGGTTCGGAATCCCTCAGTTTACAAAAGATAAAACCGAACTGGTTCTCGAAAAAGTAAGCCATACCGAAATTAAAACATATCTCGAAACCCAAGATTTGAGTTACCTCGAATATGAATCAACCACCGAAACAACTCAAAATCCAATAAAAATAACTGATAATAAAGTTTTAGATGGCCTAAATATCGACAAACAAGCTATTTTAGAGCATCTCGAAACCCAAGATTTAGAGGAAGATATTTAAAAAAATAAAATTAATAAATACAACCTGGTCAAGCGTGCCCTCAGACTTCTATTAAAATGAAAAAAATAGTTTTTATACTGTTACTAATTCCGATAATCTCAATTGCTCAAAACCGTCAAGGTGGTGGCGGAGGTGGTCGAATACAAAAAATTCATTCGGCCAAAATCGGAATGATTACCGAACGTTTAAACCTTACGCCTGAGCAAGCACCACAATTTTGGGCCGTTTATAATGAATACGAAAACAAAAAGATTGATTTAAAAAAGATGATTCGTAAAACGATGGAAGATGCAGTTTCATTGGCCACAACTGATGATAAAATTCTTTCAGCACAAAAACAAGTCATTTCTCTTCGCCGAAAAGAACTTGATTTGGAAGAGGAATACATGAGTAAAATTCTGCGTACAATCACACCTCGACAGTTTTCTGAACTTAAACGTACCGAAGCAAGTTTTAATAAAATGTTGCTTGAAAAGCTCAACGACAAGACAGATAATTAATAATTTAGTGCAGTAATTACGGGCAGGCTTCGCTTAAAGCGAAGCCTGCCTTATTTTTATTCGTAAAAAGCAAAATAACGCATGATTTTTGACTAATTTTGCGTAATAATTATTCTTTTTGAAGATGCAAAACAATATCAATAAAAGCAATCGTCTTAATAATTTAAGTTATGCCATTCGTGGGCCAGTTTTCGAGAAAGCACAGCAACTCGAAGCAATGGGACAAAAAATCATCAATCTAAACATTGGCAATCCAGCCCCGTTTGGCTTTGATGTACCTGACGAGATTGTCCACGATATGATTATGAATATCCGAAATGCACAAGGTTATGTGCATCACTTAGGAATTTTTTCCGCCCGTAAAGCCATCATGCACTATACGCAACAGATTGGTATTCAGGGAGTTACGATTGATGATATTTTTATTGGTAATGGTGTTAGCGAGCTAATCGTGATGACGATGCAAGCTCTGCTAAACGATGGTGACGAAATCTTGATTCCGTCGCCTGACTACCCACTTTGGACAACCTCCGTGGCACTTTCGGGCGGAAAACCCGTACATTATATTTGTGATGAAGACTCTGACTGGAACCCAGATTTAGATGATATTCGTCGAAAAATTACTCGTAAAACCAAAGGTATCGTAGTTATTAACCCCAATAATCCAACGGGGGCAGTTTACGACAAAGATATTTTGGAAGGTATCATCAAAATTGCGGCCGAGCATAATTTGATAGTTTTTGCCGATGAAATTTATGATAAAATCCTTTTTGATGGAGCAAAACATATTCCGATGGCTTCACTGAGCGAAGATGTTTTTGTGATGACTTACGGTGGTTTATCAAAAAATTATCGTGCAACAGGATTCCGTGGTGGTTGGGTAATTTTGAGTGGTGCAACTCACCGAGCAAAATCTTTTGTTGAAGGTTTCACACTTTTAGCAAGTTTGCGTCTGTGTGCAAACGTTCCTGCACAATATGCTATTCAGACCGCTCTTGGTGGTTATCAAAGCATCAATGATTTGGTTGCTCCTAATGGCCGTTTGTGCAAGCAGCGAGATTTGATTCACTACAAAATAACCGATATTCCTGGAATTACTTGTGTAAAACCGAAGGGTGCACTGTATCTTTTTCCAAAAATAGATTTAAGAAAATTCTCATTTAAAGACGATGAGCAATTTACTTTCGATTTATTATGCGAGCAAAAGGTTTTGGTCGTTTCAGGAACAGGCTTTAATTACATAAAACCTGACCATTTCAGAATCGTATTTTTGGCTTCATCAGAAGAGTTAGAAACCGCTTCAGGTCGAATCAGAAGCTTTTTAGAACATACTCGCACACGAGTTGACGAATTAGAATTAGCTTAAACTAATTGAAAATTAAAAATGGATAATTAATAATCTCTATTATCCATTATCAATTATTATCCCTTAAAAAAAGATGCTTCATTTAGGTATAAAAAATACATTACGCATTCTTCGTGGCACAGGCGTTGGAATGTTTTTGGGTGATGAAGAAGGCAATGATGTACTTTTGCCTAAAAAATACGTCCCCGAAAATGCCATTGTGGGCGATGATATCGAAGTATTTATTTACCGCGATTCAGAAGATAGAATAATTGCAACCACTCTTGAACCCAAAATCCAGTTGAATCAATTTGCTTGCTTACAAGTCAAATCAGTTACAGCCATTGGTGCTTTTCTTGACTGGGGATTGGAAAAAGACTTGTTTGTTCCTTTCAGAGAACAAAACAAGAAAATGGAAGAAGGCAGATGGTATGCTGTTTATCTTTATTTAGATGAAGAAACCGACCGTTTGGTGGCATCTTGTAAAGTCAATCGCTATTTCGAGAAAGAAAACATTGATTTGCAGATTGGACAAGAAGTTGACCTGCTAATTTTTGAGGAGACTGATTTAGGAGTAAATGCCGTCATCAATAATAAATACAAAGGTCTGATTTATGAAAATGAAATTTTTCAGCGAATAAAAATCGGCACACGAACGAAAGGCTTTGTAAAAAATATCAGAGACGATAAAAGAGTTGATTTAAGTTTGCAGAAACAAGGCTACGCCAACGTTGAACCAAACGCAGAACGGATTTTGGAGAAGCTAAAAGCCAACAATGGTTTTTTAGATGTGACCGATAAAAGCGATGCAAACTACGTGATGTATCAACTCGAGATGAGTAAAAAAACATTCAAAAAGGCTATAGGAGCATTGTATCGACAAAAAATTATCCGAATCGAAGAAGACGGGATTTATTTGAACTGATACGAAAAGAGACGTTGCCATGGCAACGTCTCTACAAAAAGCACTATTTATTATTTAATTCCGTAGCCAAAACCATCCTAATTTTAAGCTTTGCCCCAAGCGACATCGCATCTACCAAATCTTGCACAGTTAGCGAACTCTCAGCTCTCAAAACCACCGTTGGTTCTTCCATTCCCTGCACAGCTGCTATTAGTTTTTCTTCTAATTGTGGAAACGGAATGGGTGTTGAGTTGATGTAATATACTCTATCTTTTGTGATTGTAAGCGAAACAGGCTGCTTACTCACATCATGTGTAGATTTTGAAGACTTTGGTAACAACAACTTTATTACATTTGGGTTTCCCAGCGTAGAAATAATCAGGAAGAACAACAACAAGAAAAACATGATGTCGTTCAGCGATGATGTTGATACCTCAGCAACAAATCTTCTTTGTCTTTTTAATTTCATTGCAAAAATCTTTTTCAGCTTTCGTTATAACTAAGTTATTCATTTAATTGACCCTAATTATCTCACTGGCTCATTTAAAGTATCAAGAAAATCCATAACTGTTGCCTGGAGTTGGATACCAAATTTATCAATCATCATATTAATACCATGATAACCAATGTAGGCAATCAAACCGACAACCAAACCCGAACACGACGAAATCATTTTCTCATATAAGCCATTAGCAATGATTTCGATGGTGAAGTTACCCGTTGTACCAATGTCATAAAAAATACGAATAATACCCAAGATTGTACCCACAAATCCCAAAATTGGTGCAACACCAGCAATTAGGCCAAGATACCCCATATTTTTCTCCATTTTCGAAACCTCTAAATTGGCTTGAATCTCCATGGCACTTTCAATATCTTTCACAGGGCGGCCAATACGAGTGATTCCTTTTTCTAAGATTCTGGCAATTGGAAGGTTTGTACTTTTACACAAAGTTGCTGCTGTGCGTAAATCGCCTCGCAAAATATTATCTTTCAAAGACCTCAAAAATCCAAAATCAATGTTCGATGCACTTCTGATAAATAAATAACGCTCAATCATAAAGAAAATCGTGACGAACAATAAGATTAAGATTGGATAAATAACAATACCTCCTTTGAGAAGTAGGCTTAAATAGTTGATTGATTCCGCACTTGCTGCCGTAGCAGTTGAGTCAACTTGAAGCAAAACAGTTTGTAACATAAAAGGTCGAGAAATGTATGGTTCGGTTATTTAACTTTAAAACGATAAGATTTAGTATGTAAAACTATTTTTTTTCTTAACTCTACACTTAAAACTATGCTCCCATCGCCTTTAGTGCAGCCTTCATATTTTCGAGTTGGCGTTTTTTCTGCAAAATAGCAGGAGCTGCAACTCTTTCTTTGCAATCAAATAGACTACAACGTTCACAAGTTTGGTTCACTTCTCTGACTGAAATCTTGGGGTCAGCCAAAAACTTAAACTTGCTTCTTAGGTTATCGTTTAGCTCAAAGCCCATTGTCACACTGATATTTAAGTGCGATATAATGCTAAGTGGACGAGCCATCGACATCACAAAATATTGATTTTCAGAATCAACGTAATTTGAAATCTGCACTCCCACTAAAGGCTCTTTGTATTTTGTACTTTGTTGTAAATTAGAAACATTATCTAATATATTTAACGAAATCCATCGACGACAATAATGTTCTTTCTGAGTTTCATGCGGATTATGCCTCTTGGATAAGTGCATCTCTTTCGTTAGATGGTATTCTTTATGACCTGAAGGTGCTTCAAATCGCAAGAAGAAAATACCATCAATCCCAAAGAATTTTGGCAAAACATTACTTATTCGATGATACAAAGTTTCGGGAGTAGCCTGGAAATGATTAGCTAAATCAACCAACGCTTTATCACTCCAAGTATCTTTATTGAATATCTTTTCTAACTTCTCGATTAACTTTTCCTTACGAATCAGAATTGCACCCGCAAAATAGGACGCATTAAAATTATTAAGTACCGAATCAAACGATTTTACCTCTACCCACGAAGAAGTGTAAGGACGTTCTTTGATTTTCATGTACAAAAAGCCTAATTCACGCCCCAACGTAAATGCTCTTTGGTCAGAGGTAATACGCTTATTGATGAGCAAAGTATTGGTTTTTGGCAAAAAAACCGAACGAATATTTACAATATCTGGGTAATCTTCTTCGTCAAAATATTTAATTGTGAAGCCATATTTATCAGTCAGTAGGTTCGATAAAAAATATTCATCCACCTGCTGCTCGGGCAAAATTTTATGTTCGGCTAAAAATTTATCAACTTCTTCTTCGATTTCAGGAAAATAATTATCGTGCATTTCTTGGTACGAACGTAACACTGCAAAATAAAACTGCTCAACCGACATGTTATAACTTCGACCGATTTCAATAATTGTACTAATAAATGCACTCAGCTTCGTTGGAGCATCTGAGAGCAGTTCGAGTAAATCGGCAGGAGAAATTCCAAAAATTTCAAAAGGGAGTTCGGTTAGAAAATTTGAGCGAAGGAGTTCCGAAATTGGCTCTAATTTTTTATTTAGTTTTAGCGAAACAAGCGTATCATAATCAACGCCCATTGCTTCGGCTAAAGCCACAATTTTATCAGATTTTGGGTATTTTTTACCTTTCTCAATCTCATTTATGTATGACATTGAAAGACCCGACCGCTGTGCCAGCTCAGTAAGTGACATACCTTTGTCGAGTCGGAGTTGTTTCAATTTTAGTCCAAATACAAGACGGATGTTATCAGTATTAAGGCTCATCAATATAATTTGGAGTTTCTTTGGTTTATCTTAGGGTAGTTGTAGAAAATCTATTTTTAGTATTTCAATGATAAAGGTAGTAAAAATGTATAAATTTTAAGAAATATTCTTAAAAAAACACAAAAAAGCGTTTGTCAATTAACAAACGCCTCGAGTATTATAATAGCAATTTACTTTATTGTTGTATAAATATTGATTCAAACAAATTAGGTTTTACTTTTTTCCCGAATACAGAATTAATACTATCAGCTATCGCTTTCTTAGAAATCTTTTTATAAATCTGCCTTTTCTCATTTTGATTAATGGCAATACCATGTACTATTAACAAATATCCAATTGCATTGCTTAGGTATAATGGAATGTATAGTAAATGTTGACTCGTATGATAAACGTAAAAAAAATAACTATATAAAATATCTCGAAGCATAATAACAATTATACCAATGGCAACCAGCCAATAACTTTTAGAAGATGTTGGGCGATAAAATCCAAGTACTGCTAAAATTACAATTTGCACTGCATATAAAATAGCTACAAAGAAGATTAAATTTGGGAGAGTATTTAATAACACAAATCCAAAGAAGAAAAATGAAATCAGGGCTGGTAATACTATTTTCCAAATATTAGTATTACCTATATTAAACACAAATGCCCCTTCTTTCCTAAAAATAACAACAAAAATCGAATGAACAAAAAAATTACTTACGATTTGTAAAAACTCACCTTTTTCGTTTAAATCAAAAAAAATAACAATGTCACATATTCCACCTAATAAACAACTCAAATAAATTAGTTGGTCAATATGACCAAACTGCCAATTACGTTTCATTCCGTACATAATCCCTACGAAAGGCATAAAAAGACCGTGCCCAATTATCTTCACATAAAACAGATTTTCTGTCATGAAAATGTAAGAATTGAACAAGATAATTATTACTAAAAAAAAACTGGCAAACTTTAACATATCATGTGATACTACTATACTATCGGAAACAAATATAAATAAAAAAATAAATAAAAAAAGGGATTGCTATTTTTTCTAAGTTAGGTACTACTTCCATGTTTGAGTTTATCATAAAATAATCATTGAGTAAGATTATTTCTTTGCTTTGACATGACATCGAATTATGGCATACAATTTGATATTGACTTTTCAAAAACAAATAAACCCACTTATATCATGCAACACTCCAATTCACAAATTGCATTCTTCAATGATGTAATTTCAAAGGGACGAGAACAGGGTCTTATGAGAATGCGGGCTTTCCATGATGAATCAATGGGAAGTACTTTCAATGTAAATGGTAAGTTATTACGTAATTTCCTTAGTAATAATTACCTGGCGTTTGAAATGGATGAAAGAGTAAGACAAGCGGCAATCGAAGGCATACAACGTTTTGGGCTTCAAACGTCTATTTCAAGACATTATTTATCTTTCAACCATTATAACGAGTTGGAAGAAAAGTTAGAGAAAATATTTGGTTTACCTGCTATAATTTCTTCATGTACTTCTCTTGGAAATATGGCATATATTCCTATGATTGTTCATGCAAACGATGCTATTATTATAGACCAATTTGCACATTCAACCATCAAAATGGCGGTAAATTTGGCAAAAGTTGATGGTTGTCATGTTGAAACTATTAAACATAACCAGATGGAAGTTCTCGAAAAAAGAATCAAAACTTTGAGAGAAAATCATCAAAATATTTGGTACATGGCTGATAGTGTCTATTCTATGCACGGCGATACGGCTCCATTTCAAGAGCTTGAAGTATTGCTCAACACTTATGAAAATTTTAATTGCTACATTGATGACGCTCATGGCATGAGTTGGATTGGGGAAAATGGAAAAGGACATGTGCTTCATTCGATGAATAAACATGAACGATTATATGTTATAGCAGCTCTCAATAAAGGATTTGGTGCCATGAGTGCTGCTCTCATCTTTCCGAACAAAGACATCAAAAATTATGTAGAAAATGCAAACATTGCGATAACGACCTCTGCACCAACACCCCATGCTGGTATATTCGCCGCTTCAAAAATTGCAGATATTCATTTAACAAGTGAGATTTATGAAAAACAAGCACAATTAAATGAAATGATAGTATTTTTCAAGAAAAAAGCAAAAGCATTAAATTTACCAATTGCCAACTTTTCGCATACCCCACTTTTCTTTTTGGCAGCAGGCGGAAAAAGTGAGAATTTATATTTACTTTCAAAACATTTTATAGATGCCGGATTTCTTATTAGTGCGGCAACCTCGCCTATTGTTCCAATTTCTCACTCTGGCTTTCGTATTTCACTTAGTTTATACCAAACCCTTAAAGATATTGATAATCTTCTCAATACGATTGCAGAGTGTATAGAACATTTAGAGAAAAAAGGCCTTTACAATAGAGAAGAAGCTCTCAAAGGTTTTAAATTAAACACAAAAGAGAGAGAAAAAATATTGGCCTTGATTTAAAAAAATATTTGAGATTATTGGAAATAAAGAAAACGGGGTTTCCTCGATAATGATTAGAACTTGGGTGAATTAGCAGAAACTTTTCATAGGAATCGTATGTTTCATCAATAAACCATAAAAGTTTATCTGAATGAATTGGCATAATATAACAGAAGAACATCAGTTAGAAGAAATTAAGCAAGAATCATATAATCAACCAGTTATGATTCTTAAGCACAGTACAACCTGCTCAATTAGTGCAACTGCTTTATCAAGATTAGAACGTGCTTGGAAAGAGGAATCTACGAAAGACTTGAAGCCTTACTACCTTGATTTGTTGAAACTAAGACCGATTTCAAATAAAATTGCCCAAGAATTTGGCGTAGAACATGAATCTCCTCAAATACTAATCATCAAAAATGGTCAATCTGTCTATGATGCTTCGCACTTTGACATACGTTTTGATGAAATTGTCAATCAATTGTAAAATTTTAATGGTAAATGATAAACGCTAAACACATTCATCATTTACCATTAACTATCAAACAACTTCCCAAGTGAAAGTAAATACTTGTTCGATATCTGGGTGCAAACTCAACGTAACAGGGCAAGTGTGAGCCGCTCTTACGTATTTTGCTTTTATTTCTTCTGCAAGAGCTTCTGGTGTCTTCATAGTAAAATCTACAATAACCTTCGCAATTCGACGTGGTGCTTCGCTCGACATTATTTTAGTTACCTCAACTTCTGAGCCAGCGAAATCAACACCTTCACGTTTCGCCATGATTCCCATAATTGTCATGGCACAACTCCCGAGTGAAGTGGCAGCCAAATCGGTTGGCGAAAAAGCTTCACCTTTGCCGTTATTATCAACAGGTGCATCTGTAATAATTGTTTCGTTTGATTGCAAATGAGTGGCTTGCGTACGCAAATCGCCAAGGTAAACTATTTTTGAAGTAGGCATTTTCTTTGGTTAAAAAATTTTAATACATAAATAAACTACTCAAAATAAGGCAAAAACAAGTATTTTTCAAAAACAAAGAACATTCATTTAATTTATTTAGTTAAATTGAAAATGATTTTTCAAAAAATACGTTTATATTTATAGTGTTAATCTCGAATAAAACAATGCCTTCCGTGATTGTCAAATATTTAAGTATACTTTTCTTGCTTTTTTCTATTCATACGTTTGCTCAACGCAAAGCGTCTTCTCCTGCACCTAAAAAAACAAGTGAAGATTATAAAATGCTGGCTTATGGAGCAACCACTAATACTAATGCGGGCTTATTGGGCGGTTTTGTGGTGCGTCATTCGAGTGCTATTGGTAGCCAAAAAGGATATTTACTGCATCGTTACGTAGCAATTGAGGCCATTAATATAAAACACCCAAAAGAAAAGTCTGAACAAACAAGTATTGCCAATAGATTTATTTATGGAAAGGTAAATTACTTATTTTCGGTTCGCCCACAGTATGGAAGAGAAATCGTTTATTTCAAGAAAAATGGAGAAGATGGTATAGGTATAAGTTTGATTCTGGCGGGAGGCCCTTCGATTGGGATTCAAAAACCCTATTATATAAAGTATGACCGAACTGGACGTGGGCAAATTGAAATAGTGCAATTCGACCCAAATATCCACAAAGAATTGACACGCATTCAAGGTTCGGCTGGTATCTTGCAAGATTTCTTTAAAGGGATGAACGTAAATCCAGGTGTACACTTAAAAGTAGCAGCAAATATTGACATGAATACTTTTGGAAATAGTCTAACAGGTTTTGAAATTGGTCTAACGGCCGAAGCTTTCAGCAAAAAGCCCGAAATCATGTCAAGTCAATTAACTGCAAATGCTCAAATTTATACTTCAGGCTTTCTGACAGTATATTTTGGCAATAGAAAACAAAAAAAATAGCTTCTCGAAAGGTTTAAAGCCTTACCTTTGCATCATCAAATTATTCTTGTTTCACTTATCGAGTTAATACTTAGTGAAGCAAATTCAGTAAAACTTCCGTAAAATAATGATAGAATTACCCGTTGTAAGTACCGAACAACGTACTCGTCGCCCAGATTGGTTGAGAGTGAAACTTCCTATTGGCGAAAATTTCAAAAAAGTACGTAGCTTAGTTGACGAATATAAATTACATACGATTTGCCAATCGGGTAATTGCCCGAATATGGGCGAATGTTGGGGAGAAGGAACAGCCACTTTTATGATTTTAGGAAATGTATGTACTCGTAGCTGTACATTCTGTGCCGTGGCAACTGGCCGCCCAAACGAATATGATACCGATGAGCCACGCCGTGTAGCCGAAGCTATTCAGTTAATGCAAGTAAAACACGCTGTAATTACTTCGGTAAACCGTGATGAATTGAAAGACAAAGGTGCTGAAATTTGGTATCAGACCGTAAGAGCCGTAAAGGAGGTTTCTCCAAAAACTACCATCGAAACACTAATTCCTGATACAAAAAGTAATTGGGAAGCCCTCTATCGAATGATTTCAGCAGGACAAGAAGTAGTCTCGCACAATATGGAAACCGTTGAGCGTTTGTATAGAAATGTGCGTCCACAAGCAAAATATGACCGTAGTCTGGAGCAAATCCGTCGAACAAAAGAATACGGACAACGCACAAAATCGGGTATTATGCTCGGTTTGGGCGAAACGCAAGACGAGGTTTTCAAAGCAATGGACGATTTAGTCGAAAACGGGTTGGATATTCTAACACTCGGACAATACCTTCAACCAACAAAAATGCACCATGAAGTAATTGAGTTCATACACCCTGATACTTTTGCTATGTATCGTGAAGAAGGTTTACGTCGTGGATTGAAATATGTTGAGTCGGGTCCGTTGGTTCGTTCAAGCTATCACGCAGAAAGACACGTACACGTATAAAAGAAAATATTCAACAAACATATTTCTTACAAATTTGTTCTTCCATAAGATAAGCAACTGTTTACGTTTATCTTATGGATTTTTTATTTGAAGCAAAACCTAAGTAATGTGAAAAATAATCATTGGGATTTTATTATCTGTGGAGGCGGAATGGCGGGGCTTTCGTTGGCATATTATCTACAAAATAGCCAACTAAGTAATGCTTCAATTCTGATAATCGAACCCCAAGAAAAAAAT
>JAIYBU010000121.1 GCA_027488335.1 Cytophagaceae bacterium | reverse complement strand
CGGCATTTACGATATATCCGTTTACCAAAATGGGAAATGAACGTATGGTAGAAATCGTAAAAAAATATGGTTCAGAAAGAATTATGGTCAATTCAGCAGCCGACTGGGGCATCAGTGACCCACTCGCAGTACCGAAAACGGCCGCTTTGATGAAAATAAAAGGAATTTCCGATGAAGCTATTAGGTTAGTAACCTACCAAAATGCCATTGATGCTTTTGCTCAAAGTGGACAAATCAATGTGGCTGATTTTGAGACGCCACAGGTGATTGACCAAAGCCTCAAATTCAATGGAAATACGGTTTTACGTGGCGGACAAATTCCGAGAGTTGATAAAAATTCAATAATTATTAGTTAAACATTCATTATTTCACCCATTAAAATGGATGACTAAAGCAACAATGGGAATAGACTATATTTTGGCGACTTAAGACGCTAAATATACTTTAAGAAAATTCCGTTGTTCCTTTAGGCAGCGAATTTATTCGCTGAACAACATATCAAAACTCAAATACGACCTTGAACCTAAAAGCTTACTTACAACTAACCCGACCTGCTAATATTATCACGGCTATCGCTGATATTTTGGCAGGAGTTGCTATTGCTACTTTTTCATTCTCAATGGAAGAAATAAATGCAACAAAAATTATCTTTTTGTGCATTTCTACCATTGGCTTATATGGTGGTGGAATCGTTTTTAATGATATTTTTGATTTAGAATTGGATAAAATTGAGCGTCCAGAAAGGGTAATTCCGAGCGGAAAAGTCAGTAAAAATAATGCGATTGTTTTCGGTTGTCTACTTTTGGTTATAGGTATTTTTGCAGCACTTATCAATAGTACAACCAGTAGTGTAATTGCTTTATCAGTGGCTATTTGTGCCTTGGTTTATGATAAATACGGTAAACATCATTCGTTTTTTGGCCCCATAAATATGGGTCTTTGCCGTGGCGGAAATCTGATTTTAGGTATGAGTATTATTGAAGCATCCATTTCCCAATGGTGGTGGATTGGGCTTTTACCCGTTTGCTATATTGCCGCTATTACGATGATAAGTCGAGGCGAAGTACACGGAGGAAATAAAAGCACGCTCTATTTTGCTGCTTTTTTATACGTTTTGGTCAGCACTTTTCAGTTGTTTATCTCATTTAATTTAGGAAATCTCCTAATTACGTCAGGATTTGTACTTTTGCATATTTATTTGATATTCAACCCATTAATTACAGCCATTACAAATCCGATTGGGCCAAATATCGGCAAAGCTGTGAAAGCTGGTGTATTATCGCTAATCGTAATGGATGCGGCATGGGTAAGTGTTTCGGGCAACATTTTTCTTGCCATTGCGGTTTTATGTTTATTACCGATTTCGATGAAACTGGCAAAGATTTTTGCCGTAACTTAGTTTTAAAATACCCATGATGCGTTTTCTAAGAATTTTACACATCACATTGTTATAAGTAATATATAGCCAAATTTATAATTTTTAAGCATTTACGTTGTTCGTAAATCATAATTCGTAAATTCTATAACCCAATATAATGAACCTTATTCAACAAGCCTTTCAAGTTCCATATTCATTTAATATTGTTTTTACAAAAGGGCTTTTTTCACCTGCTAATAAAGAGTTTAGTGATTTTTTGACCAATTTCGGAGACACTCGTTTTCAAAAGAAAATTTTGTTTTTGATTGATGCAGGAGTTGCCGAAAATCATCCTTTACTGATAAACTCTATCAAATCGTACTTCAAAAATCACCCAAATATTACTTTAGCTGATGAGATTTTGGTTATGCCTGGTGGCGAAATAGTGAAAAACGACACCCAGTATTTAGACCAAACGCTTCTGGCCATTAATAAATACGGTATCGACCGACATTCGTTTGTAGCAGCCATTGGTGGTGGTGCATTTTTGGATATGGTTGGTTATGCCTCAACTATTGCTCACAGAGGAGTAAAACATATCAGAATTCCGACAACGGTTCTTTCACAAAACGATTCGGGTGTAGGCGTAAAAAATGGGGTTAATTTCTTAGGAAAGAAAAACTTTCTTGGCACTTTTTCTCCGCCTGTGGCAGTTTTCAATGATGCTGACTTCTTGACTTCGCTTTCTGAACGTGATTGGCGTTCGGGAATTTCGGAAGCGGTAAAAGTGGCTTTAATTAAAGATTTAGCATTTTTTGAATGGCTTGAAGATAATTCTCACGCAATGGCAAACCGTGATATGGAAGTAATGCACGAACAAATTTTCCGTTCGGCGGCATTGCATACCAATCATATTTCGAGCGGCGACCCTTTTGAAATGGGTTCGGCACGACCGCTGGATTTTGGACATTGGGCAGCTCATAAATTAGAATATTTGACCAATTTCGAAATTCGTCACGGCGAAGCTGTTGCCATTGGCATTGCTCTTGATTCTATTTATTCAAAATTGGTGGGTCTGATTTCGCAAGAAGAAGTAAACAGAATCCTTACCTTGCTCAAAAGCCTTGGCTTCACGCTTTACCACGAAAAATTAGGAGAAAACGACAAACTGAATTTGTGGGAAGGCTTGAATGAGTTTAGAGAACATCTGGGCGGCCAACTCACTATCACGATTTTAGAAAAACTGGGTAAAGGGCGAGAAATCCACGAAGTTAATTTTGAACTAATGAAGCAGGCAGTGGATGAATTGCAAAAAAGTGCGTGATAATTTGTAGCCATTGTCAGTGAGAACATTACCAATAATATAGCATTTCATTTATAAAATATGCAAACCCCATACGGACACCTTTCTTATTGTAGCAATATTCACCCAGGCGAAGACTGGTCAGCACATTTTGCGGTTTTACAAAGCAGTATTCCACAAATAAAAGCGACTGTTTGTCCGCACGAAAAAATGGGAATCGGACTAAGATTGGCTAATCAAGCAAGTATTGATTTATCAGAAAAATCTAATTTTGATACTTTCAAAAATTGGCTTGAAGCAAACGACTGCTACGTTTTTACGATGAATGGTTTTCCCTACGGAGGCTTTCATAATGTAGTAGTAAAAGACCAAGTTCACGCTCCTGATTGGACAACTCCCGAACGTACCAATTATACAATCAGAAGTTTTGGTTTACTGGCTCAACTTTTACCAAATGATTTAGCTGAAGGCGGTATTTCTACTTCGCCACTCTCCTATCGTTTTTGGTGGAAAACTGCCGATGATTTAGAAAATGCTACTCGAACAGCTACTAAAAATATGATTTTGGTCGTTGAAGCTCTTCTTGAAATAAAAGCAAATACAGGAAAAACACTTCATCTTGATATTGAACCCGAACCCGATGGTATTTTAGAAAACTCCGAAGAATACATCAATTGGTATAATAATTATCTTTTGCCGATGGGTATCGAGCAATTTGTAAGCAAAGGTTTATCTGCCGAACAAGCAACCGATGCCATCAAAACACACATTCAACTTTGCTATGACGTTTGCCATTTTGCAGTAGGATTTGAACATCCGCAAGCAGTTATCGACAAATTAGATGCTCAAGACCTAAAAATTGGAAAAATACAAATTAGTTCGGCCTTAAAAGTTGATTTTTCAAGCAATGCTGAGGATAAATTAAAAGTTATTGCTCAATACAACGAACCAACGTATTTACACCAAGTAGTAGCCCAACGAAAAGATGGAAGTTTTCAGAAATTCCCCGATTTGACCGAGGCTATTGAGGGTTTTGATGAAAGCATCAGTTCGTGGCGTGTGCATTTCCATGTACCACTATTCTTGGAAAACTACGGTGTATTGAGTTCAACACAATCAGATATTGTGGATACGATTAATGTTCATAAACAAAAACCTTTTACCAATCATCTCGAAATCGAAACTTATACTTGGGGAGTGTTACCGACTGAGTTTCAAGCCCCACTTAATGAGTCGATTATCAGAGAAATTAATTGGGTGAAAGGGCTACTCTAATGAATAATTGAAAATGGAAAATTGATAATGCTTTTTCCCAAAAATACATTTTTGAGTCATTATAGTAAAATAGATAACCATGCAAAAAACAGTAGTTATAGATATAGTTGGCCTCAGCACGAGTGTGATTGGTGAGCATACACCTTTTTTACAGCAATTTATCGCAAAAAATAAGCTAACGCATATAAAACCACCTTTTCCAGCCGTTACGACTACTTCGCAAAGTTGTTATATTACAGGAAAAAGTCCTGATGAACATGGGATTGTAGGCAATGGCTGGTACGACCGTGAGGCCAATGAAATGAAGTTTTGGAAGCAGTCGAATAAACTGGTTCGAGCTGAAAAAATTTGGGAAGCAGCCAAACGCAAAAACCCAAACTTTACGGCATCAAAGATGTTTTGGTGGTATAATATGTATTCAACGGCTGATTTTTCGGCAACTCCTCGTCCGCAATATCATTCTGATGGAAAAAAAGAGCCCGATTGCTATACTTATCCAGCTGATTTGCGAGATAAATTACAAGCAAAATTGGGTACTTTCCCTTTATTCAAATTTTGGGGGCCAAATACCAGCATTGATTGTTCAAAATGGATTGCCAATGCAGCTTTAGAAGTTGATAAAGAAAATGACCCAACGCTTACGCTCATTTATTTACCACATTTAGATTATTGTTTGCAGAAATTTGGGGTAGATTTCAGTAAAATCACTAAAGATTTGCACGAAATTGATGATTTAGTAAAGGAATTAGTAACGTATTACGAAGCAAAAAATGCCAATGTAATTCTACTTTCGGAATACGGAATCAATAATGTGAGCAACCCGATTCACATTAACCGTATTTTAAGAGAAAACGGACTTTTATCGGTCAGGGTAGAAAACGGACTCGAACTCCTCGATGGCGGAGCATCAAAGGCTTTTGCCGCCGCCGACCACCAAATTGCCCATGTCTACATCAATGATTTAAGTCAAAAAGAGCGAATCAAAGCCATTTTATCGAAGGTAGAAGGCATTGCGTTGATAATGGATGATGCCGAGAAACGTGAACATAAAATCAACCACGAACGTGCAGGAGATTTGGTTTTGATGGCAAAAGCTGATAGCTGGTTTACGTATTATTATTGGTTTGATGATAAAGTTGCTCCAGATTTTGCTCGAAGTGTAGATATTCATAACAAACCAGGTTACGACCCCGTGGAGATGTTTATGAACCCTAAAAATCCGTTTATCAAACTGCGGGCAGCCTATAAATTAGCACGAAAACTGTTAGGTTTCAGGTACCGAATGGATGTGATTCCTCTCGATGCTACACTCATTAAAGGCTCGCACGGGACGCTTGACGTTGGTAAGGAATATTATCCAGTTTTGATTAGTGGTCAGGCTACTTCTGATGAAATATTGGCTACTGATGTTTATAATGTAATTTGGAATAGTATTTTTGGGCAAAATTAAACATCAACCACAATGAAAAAACTATTCTTATTCTTTATACTCCTCGCCAATGGGGTATTTGCCCAAAGTCAGGAAATTACTCCCGAAATTTTAGCACAAAAGCAGTTAAATGCTTATAATGCCCGAGATATTGAAGCGTTTTTAGAGCCTTATGCGGATGATGTCGAGATTTATACCTTTCCGAATACCTTACGTACGAAAGGAAAAGAGGAAATGCGAAAATCTTATGATTCTTACTTCCAAAAAACACCCAAGCTGCACTGTGAGATAAAAAACCGCATCATTCAAGGTAATACCGTTATTGATAAAGAGTATATCACAGGTACAGGCAAGCCTTTTGAAGCCATCGCCATTTATCAGATTGAAAATAATAAAATTAAAAGGGTTTATTTTGTGAGATAAACCAAAACATCCATGCAAAACCTCCGAACCGTAAATATTACTCGCTACGTAACGCCTCTGCGAGAAGGGGGTTCGCTGCCTGCCATTGTCGAGGCTGATGATGATTTTTTGTATGTACTCAAATTTCGTGGAGCTGGACAAGGCGTGAAAGCACTCATTGCAGAATTAATTGGAGGTGAATTAGCACGTGCGTTGGGTTTAAAAATGCCCGAAATTGTCTTTGCTACGCTCGATGATTCTTTCAGCAAAACCGAACCCGACGAAGAAATCCAAGATTTATTGCAAGCGAGTGTTGGACTAAATTTGGGCATACATTATCTTTCTGGCTCCATCACTTACGACCCAATCGTCAAGACGATTGAACCCAAAATTGCCTCAAAAATTGTATTGCTTGACTACATTCTAACTAACGTTGACCGTACGCCACGCAATACAAACATGCTGATGTGGCATAAAGAATTATGGTTGATTGACCACGGTGCTTCGCTCTATTTTCATCATTCTTGGGAAAACTGGGAAGAGCAATCAAAACGAGCATTTTCGGCCATCAAAGACCATGTTCTTTTGGCACAAGCGACTGAGATTGAAGCTGTCGTCGAAGAATTTTGTGCAACCCTCACACCCGAACTTATCCGTGATGTTGTAAACTTGATTCCAGATGAATGGTTGAGCGATTATTCGGTGCTTGATTCGCCCGACGAACGCCGTCAAGTTTATGCTCAGTTTATCGAAACACGAGTAAAAATGATAGATTCTGTAATAAAAGAGATAGAAAATGCAAGAAAATCAACTATATGAGTATGCCGTAATTAGGGTTGTGCCAAAAGTTGAGCGTGAAGAATTCCTGAACGTCGGCATTATTCTCTATTGCAAAAAACAAGGTTTTTTACAGGCAAAATACATTCTTGATAAACAACGCCTCAGCGTTTTCGGTGCAGAACTCGACTTTGAAGATTTAGAAAAATACTTACAAACTTGGGAAAAGATTTGTATCGGCGGAAAAGACGGCGGACCAATCGGAATGTTGCCCATTGCGTCACGTTTTCGTTGGCTTACTGCCACCCGAAGTACGATTGTTCAGACCTCAAAAACTCACCCAGGTTATTCTTCCGATGCCCTAAAAACACTCGAATGCCTTTTTGAAGCGTTAGTACTTTATTAACGATTTGAGAAAAATTGAATGCCTAAATTTGTTATTCAATAAAAGATTTCTAAATTAGCATTAGAAAATAATCTTATATGGAATTAAATACGCTCGAACTCAAAAATGATTTACATACATTGGTCACAAATACCAATGATGAAGATTTATTATTTCGTGTAAAAGAATATTTCACTGAATTAAAAAACAAAGATGATTGGTGGCATTTGCTCACAAAAGAACAAAAACACAAGGTTGAAATTGGCACAAAACAATTGGATAATAACATAAAATTTTCTAACGATGAAGTACGAATTGAGATTAATAAATTGCTGCACCGAAAATGAATCAAGCCAAAGAAATATATTGGTCTGCCTTAGCAAAAGATACTTACTCCGAACTTTTAAAATATTTATTAGATAATTATCCTTCTGAAATTGCTCTAAATTTTGATGATAAAGTGAGCAATTTAATCAATCGTCTTCAGTATTTCGACCAACTTTGTCCTCCCTCAAAAATCGTAAGTAATTATCATAAATGTGTTATCAATAAGCAAAATTCTCTCATCTACCGCATCAATAATGCCTACATTGAAATTGTAGCTTTTATTGACAATAGGAGTGATTTCATCTATTAAATCAACACTTATGAACTCCCAAATACTCCAAGATTTAGTAAAAATGCAAATGCCTTTTGGCAAATACAAAGGTCGATTAATCTGCGATTTACCCGAGTATTACTTAATTTGGTATCAAAACAAAGGTTTTCCAGAAGGGAAACTTGGGATACTGTTGGCTACTATGTACGAAATTAAGGTGAATGGCTTGGAATATTTACTAAAGCCATTAAAGTAGAAAGGTTTATATTTAAAAGGAAGGCCTCTCTTTGAGAAGGACGCCCAGTCCGAGACCTTACCTTTAACCATCTATTTATATTACTTCCCAAACTATCTTCCAAATTTTGCTGTTATTCTCGATACATAACTAACAGAAAAATATGTCAGAAATAAAAACAGCCCTCATTACAGGAGGCTCAAAAGGAATTGGCTACGGTGTAGCAGAAGTATTGATACGAGATGGCATAAAAGTAGCCATCACAAGTCGTTCTAAGGCAGCAGCCGATGAAGCCGCTACTGAACTAAACAAAATAAAGGCAGGTTACGCTATCGGAATTGAATCAGATGTTAGAAATTTCGAGTCTCAACAAAGTGCAGTTGATGCAGTGATAAATACTTGGGGAAGACTCGATTATTTTATAGCCAATGCGGGTGTTGGACACTTTGCCCCTATTCAAACGCTTTCAGCAGAGCAATGGCATGAAATGATTGACATTAACCTCACAGGTGTTTTTTACAGCATAAAAACATCTTTAGAAGCACTAAAAGCTACAAAAGGCTATTTCATCAGCATTGCAAGTTTGGCAGGTACAAACTTTTTTGCCAGTGCAAGTGGTTATAATGCCAGTAAATTTGGCTTAGTGGGCTTCACACAAGCCATTATGCTTGATTTGAGAAATGAAGGGATAAAAGTTTCTACAATTATGCCAGGTTCAGTGGCTACGCATTTTAATAATCACGAACCGAACGAGAAGGATGCGTGGAAAATTCAGCCAGAAGATATTGGACAAATTGTTTCAGATTTAATCAAAATACCTGCTCGAACACTACCAAGTAAAGTGGAAGTTCGCCCAACAATGCCGAAGTAAACTTCAGATAAAAGAGGAAGTCTTCCCTTTGAGCGAAGACTTCCTTAAAACTTATTTCTGCTTATAAATTTTGCCTTCTTTCATTACAAGCACCACATTCATCATGGCTTTTGCATCTTGTAATGGGTCGCCATCAATGGCTACAATATCGGCCAGTTTACCTTTTTCGATTGAACCGAGGTCATCTTTCATGCCCAAAATTCCTGCATTTACGATTGTCGCTGATTTGATTGCTTCCATCATTGGCATTCCCCCTTCTACCATGTATTGAAATTCTTTGGCGTTATATCCGTGAGGAAAAACTCCCGCATCCGTTCCAAAAGCAACTTTTACACCTGCTTTATAGGCTTTTGCAAAAGTAATGGCAGTTTGTTTGCCTGTTTCTAAAATTTTTGGAACAATCAAAGGATGATAATACCCTGGAACTTTTACCGAATCTAATACTGACTTTCCAGCAATAATTGTTGGAACATAATAAGTACCATATTTTTTGAATAACTCTATGGCCTCATCATCCATAAAAGAGCCATGCTCAATCGTGGTTACACCTGCACGAATCGCACGTTTCATTCCCTCTGCTCCGTGTGCGTGAGCAGCCACAATAAAACTGTAGTCTTTGGCTGTAGAAACAATGGCTTCGATTTCACTTTCAGTAAATTGTGGGCCTTTACCATTTTTTGCAACACTCAGAACCCCACCTGTTGCCGTGATTTTGATACAATCTGCTCCATCTTTATAACGCTGACGGACTGCTTGACGACCTGCCTCGGGGCTGTCAACTACACCATCTGTTACATCATCAGGCACTAAATATTTTGAATTATTAATGCCATTTGTTGGGTCGCCGTGTCCGCCAGTTGTAGCAATTGTTTTTCCTGAAGTAAAAATTCTCGGCCCAACTACTAAGCCTTTGTTAATCGCATTTCGTAATGAAATATTTACACCTGTGCCGCCTAAATCTCGAACAGTAGTAAACCCAGCCATGAGCGTAGTATTAGCATGTTTTTGGGCTTCAAACGAAATATCGGCCATATTGTAGCTCATTCGTTTTAGGTATTGGTCTTTGCTGGTTTCGCTTTCAATATGCACGTGCATATCAATCCAACCTGGCGTAACGGTTTTAGTTTTCATGTCCACCACTTTATCGTTTGCTTGAGCAGTAGTATAACCACTTTGTACGTCAGTGATACGATTTTTCTCAACAACAATTGTCATCTGAGATTTGGGAGAATTACTTATTCCATCAATCAAATTACCGCAATAAATGAGTGTACGCTGGGCAAAAGACGAAAACGATAAACCAAGTGATAAAGCAAGAAGGTAAGTTTTTTTCATTTAGGTATTTTTTTTAGTTTAGGTAGATGATAATTTTAAATCAACCCCTAAAAATAACTCATTTTAGTTGAGTTTTTTTGATAAATAGATGAAAAGAATTTTTCAGTGGATATTCAACAAAAAAGGTCTCTCGAAATCGAGAGACCTTTTGCATATTATGAAGCAGATTGATTAGTTTTTCGGTACTAAAACGCCATTTGCTTCAAATGCCAATTCGGTTTTAGGTTCAGTGATTTTTGCGATTTCTTCTTTACTTTTGCCAGCATCTTCGGCGTAGTGACGAAGTTCGTCAACCGAAGTGGTTTTGGTTTTAGCATTTCCTTCAAAAACGATGGTTTTACCTGCAATATCTTTTGGCACAAAGAATCCGTAATCTTTAAAAGTTACACGCATGGTTTTTCCGTCTTCCATTTTTACTTTCATCCAACAGCCTTTTACTTGACAAACTGATTCTACTACGCCTGTTACTTTTGCATCAACTGTACCTTTTTCTATAGCCTTTTTAGCTAAATCAGTTGTTGAAATGGCTCCGTTCGGTTTGATTTTCTCGCCAAAACTATCATATTTTTGACCGAATGAGATATTTACTGCGAAAATAATTGCGAAAAGTGTGATGAGTTTTTTCATTGTTGATTGTATATAATTGTTTAAATTTAGTGCTTTTATAAGACAATTTTTCTAAATTGTGACTGAATAAGTTTGAAACTTACTTTACTAATTGACCACTGTTACCCAGCCTTTACATTCATTACCAGTTGGAGTAGTTAGTACAAAATAGTAAGTACCCGATGTAATGCCGTTCCCCCAATCGTTCTGGTAGTTTTTGGAGTTAAAAATCAATTTTCCGTAACGATTATAAATTTCTACTGTTGCATTTTTAAAACCCGTTACAAAGTTATCATTTTTTCCATCATTATTTGGTGTAATAACGTTCGGAACTTTCCCATCGTTTTCTGGGATGTCGATATTTTTTGTAGTCGAAAGTTCGCAACCAATAGCATTATAGGCTTTCAGCGTAACTGCATAAGTTCCACTTTGCTGAAAACGATAGTTTTCGGGAGCAGCCACTTTCAATGAATCTCTATTACCCAAATCCCAAACGTAGCTTCTGGCATTAGTCGATTTATTAGTAAATGTAAGCTGATAAGGTTTATCGCAGTCTTGAGTAATGGCATAATCAAAATCGGGCTTGAACGATTTATCGACTACAACTGTGGTTGTTCGTATAGGTTTACAACCATCAGGATATTCGCCCTTGACAGAATAAGTACTTGTCTGTAAGGGGTTTACGACGATTTTGGTCGCAACGGTATCTTTCATTCCTGTACCCGACCACGTAAATTTTGTAGCATTTCCCAACGCAGTAAGCGTGACACTTTGCCCCGCACAAATCTCTTTTCCTCCGCTTACTTGAAAATCTATTTTATTATCTTCCACTTTTATGGTTACATCTTTCGATACTGCACAGCCATCTTTTTCTATCAAAACCGTATATTTGGTGGTCGTTTTTGGTTTAGAAATGGGATTAAAAATAGTTGTGCTACTCAAATCTGTTGCAGGCGACCATGTAAATTTATCACCACCTTCGGCCAAAAGTTGCACAGGCGAATCAGGACAAACCAAAGTATCTCGACCTGCTTTGGCAATGAAACCTTTCACCAAAATCTTCTTGACAGTCGAATCAGTCGTTCGGCAAGTTATTTTATTAAAAATTCGGAGTTTTACTGTGTATTCGCCAGGATTTGTAAAGTTAAAAACTACATCTTTCAGACGAGAAACTACATTTCCGTTAAATTCCCACTCATACGTTTTTGCTCCAACACTCAGATTATTAAAATTGATTCGGGCTGGACTACAAACTTCTGTCACTACTCGATTTGATTCATTTTTTACTTCAAAATCAGCTTTTAAAGTATCAATACTAAATTTAAAAGCTGCCATATTACAGTTAGTACTTTGGTGACGTGGCTGGTAGGCATTTTTTATAGGAAAAGTGGCCACTGACTGCCCTTGACGTGGCAAACACGAACATGCTGTATGATAAATTATGCCGTTTTTATCGAATCGGCAAGTGCCGCCATCAAGGTGGTCTCCGACTTCACCTTCGGGCGTTGGCGGGGCTGATGCTCCAAAAAATGTGGCATAAAGCAATGACTTTGCTCCTTTTTCGAGAATCATAAAATAATAATTGCTTCCTGTGGTTGTTGGCTGGTAAGCATCGGAAGTCACTGGCAAGCCCGTTGTAGTGCTATTTCGATTTAGGTTTCGCCCAACCGAAGCATTTACTTTTCCGCCCCAACCCGAAAGGTAAATATTTCCGCAATCATTGACCAAAAAAGCCGTCGGTACGATGTCTATTTTGCCAATTCCTCGTCCAGTACCAACGATGGTTGAGAAAATACTTTTACTTAGGTTTTTATCGAAACAATGAATAAATTGCCCACTTTTGTCATTGCGATACACATCGTCCGAGACGGGATAATCGCCTTGTGTTAAGCCAAATACATACACATTTTCTTCTTTATCTATTTCCAGAAAGAAATTTACATCGGCTTCGGTTGTGCCTACATAAGTAATTTGTTCGATTGCACCATCGGCACTAAACTTCGCTATAAAACCATCGCCACTACCTCCATAAGTTTTACTATATGCTCCCTCTTTTACGGCCAAATTCGCACTAAAAGTCTGACCCGAAACATATACTTTTCCTGCATCTGTTACTTTTATACCGTAGGCTGCATCGAAATTATTACCACCTAAATATGTACTCCAAAGAAGTTCGGAGCAAGTTCGATTCAACTTACAAACTACGCCATCGAACCCCGCTCCTTTTACTCCTTGCGATTGTTTTACAAGCGGAAAATCAGTCGAGGCAGTAATTGAAGCAAAATAAATATTATCCTCTTTATCGACTACTACTTCACCCCGAAATTCGTCACCGTAATTTTTGATAGTTAAAGCTCGTGTATCATTGAAACCATCGTTGGCTTTTCCACCGATGTATGAGCTTCCGACCAAACTTTTGCCATCAACACTTAAAACCGTCACGAAAATATCAGTTCCTCGCTCAAAACCAATTCCTGTAAAATTTGGGTCTTGTTCGGCAGTCGAAAATGAAGAATAAATACCTATTAAGCTACCACCAGCAAATGTTTTTTGATAAGAAGACCTACCGATAGGAAAATCGTTAGAAGAAGTTGTGCCGAAAATCACCAACTCACCTTTTGAATTAGCAACCAAACTATGCGGTACATCAGAGGCGTTTCCACCTAAATAAGTGGAGTATAGCAAGGTTGAACCATCGGCACTAAATTTCATAATCACAACATCGGTCACTCCATAACCCGCCACACTTGCCGAACTTGATGCTGTGGTTGGGCTTCCTTTTACTTGAAACGCTCCGTTGGTAACTGGAAAATCAAGTCCAAAAACTGAACCTCCTGCAAACAAGTTTCCATTGGCATCGTAAGTGGCAGTTTGAGCCCAATTATCTGATTTTGAACCAGAATAGGTAGAAAAAACTAATTCAGGGTCAATAACGAGTGGTTGCGAAGCATCATAATTTTCAGGAAACTCAAAACGAACTTCGTTATTATTGACTCGAAAATTTGATTTTATATCAACCGTTTTTCCGTTACGAGTCTGAAACGAATAAGGTTCAAATTCTTTCACGGCATTGACCGAAGTTTTGTATTGAAGTTGTCCATTTTCAATAGTTAAGCTTTCCAAACCTTCATATTTCATCTTGATTTTTGAAACATCGGCACGAGGTTTAGCAATATATTCGTACTTGAGCGATTGGTCGAAGCTGTATAATTTAAAATCAATATCAGGATAAATATCTCGCAGATAAATTTCATCAAAAGCCGCTACATTGGCTTTCCACTTTGTGGGGTCGTTACCGATAAAATAATTATAAGTGGCTGAAGTTGGCGAAAGTGGCTCTACTTTTGGCGTTGGGTTGGCTTCCACAAATGTCATTTCATAGGCATGTGCCTTGATTACCCCGATTGACTTTCGGCCAGTTTTTGGGTCTAAATTTCCTGCATGAATGGCCGCCAATGCTTGTGTATCATAAAAAACATATTGAAGTCCTGAATTTTTTATCAATAAATATCCGCCAGGAATATCTGCCCGAAAACGAATCGAAGCCTCCCATTGCCCCTCGTTTCGGATAAATTTTACCGAAGGTTTGGGAGTAGCCAAAGAGACTATTGAGGAAAAAGCAAAAATGATAAAGTATAAGTATTTCATTTAGTTCTTAATTCACAATTTTATCAGCAATATTCTAATTCAACTTGAGGCAAGTCATAGACTTGCTCTACAAATGCGGCAAAGTCACTTTAAATGTGCTACCTTTCCCTTCTTCACTTACTACATCAATTTTGCCTTGGTGCATATCAATGATTCTTCGGCAAACCGATAAGCCAATGCCATGCCCACGGTATTTTGATGCGTTTGGCGTGCGATAAAACGGCTCAAAAATCTTGCTTAATTCGCTGGCCGCAATACCAATTCCATTGTCTTTTACGGTTATAATACAATGCTTATTATTGAACTTTATCTTGGCTTCAGCTTGATGGTCAGGCGAATATTTACAGGCATTTTCGAGTAAATTAGTAAAAACTGTGAGTAATAAAGCTTCGTTTCCATTAGCACTCACCCATTCATCGTCATCAGGAATCTCATCGAAATCAATTAAGATTTTATAATCATTGTTCTGATTTAGTACTTCCTCTTGGGCTTTAAACAAAAGTTCATCTAAACGAGTCGGCTTCATTACCAAACTATTATCTCTATTTTCAGATTTTGCCAGTTGTAAAAGCCCGTTTGTTAACTGAATAAGTCGCTGATTATCAGTTAATAAAGAACGTAAAATTGCCTTATATTCGTCTGTTGTGCGGTTATTTTCGAGAGCAATTTGTATTTCAGATTTAATAGCTGCCAGTGGTGTACGTAATTCATGTGACGCATTCGACACAAAACTCTTCTGTAACTCAAACGAACGTTCCAGACGCTCCAGCATCTGATTAAAATTAATGGCCAATTGAGCAATTTCATCTTTATTATTGCCCGTATTGAGTTTTTGTTTGAGGTTGTAGGCCGTAATATTTGTAATTTCTTCATTAATATCGGCAATCGGTTTGAGTGATTGTCCAGCAAAAATCACGCCCAAAAAGACCGTCAATAAAATACCAATAATAAAACTAATCATGAGCGTATCCCTGATGTTTTTGAGTTTATCTTTTCCGTATTTATCACTGGCCGACGCTACCACCACATACGATTTTTTTTCTTCATCATTATACATAATTCCAATAACTTGGTTAGCCCAATCGCTTGTTTCAACATATCTTTGCTTACGAACCTGATTCAAGAAGTCAGGGCTAAATAAAAACGATTCAGCTTCATAACTGGCATATACTAACTCATTCTTCTCATTAAACATCAAGACTTTTTCAGTATTGAGTTTAGTCAAGAAAGTTTTGTTGGCATCACGAAGTTTCTTTTTGTCTTTCTCGGTAATTTTTAATTCTTTCAAAAGTCCAGCCGTAAGCAACGCTCGGTCAGTTAGGCGATTATAAAATTCTTGTTTCCGAAAATTTTCAGAAGTATAATAGATTGCCAACGAAAAAATAATCAAAATTGCGGCAATAATTATCGTAAACTGAATAGCTATTTTAGTACGTATTTGCATAAAGGTCTGTACCGTAGGTCTGACCTTTATTAGGCGGTGACGAATACGGTTTTGTTAAAAACGTAATTATGAGTAAATTTGAATCGGGTCAGACCCAAAACAAATTTAAGAAACAATTAGCAAAATATATGCAAATTCATGTAATTGATGCTGGGCATTTTAAATTAGACGGCGGAGCCATGTTTGGGGTTGTACCAAAAACAATCTGGAGCAAACAAATGCCAGCCGACGAAAATAATCTTTGCAGTTGGGCAATGCGTTGCTTGCTGATTGATACAGGTAAACAACTCATTTTGGTAGATAGTGGCATGGGCGACAAGCAAGATGCTCGTTGGCAAGGTTTTTATTTTCGTCATGGCGAAGGCGATTTAATAAATTCTATCAAAAAAGCTGGGTATTCGCCCAACGAAATAACCGATGTACTTAGCACACATTTGCATTTCGACCATTGTGGAGGAAGTGTAAAATGGAATTCTGCCAAAGATAAACTTGAGTTAGTTTTTCCGAATGCCAATTATTGGACGCACTCCCAGCATTGGGAAGCGGCAACGAAGCCAAATCCAAGAGAAAAAGCGACATTTTTAAAAGAAAACATCCTGCCAATGCAAGAAACAGGAGCATTGAAGTTTACGGATAAAATAGTAAAGCCTTTCGGAGAAAACATTGAGCTACTTTACGCCGATGGTCACACCGAAAAAATGATTATGCCTAAAATAAGCCTTGGCGAAAAAACGTACTTATACATTGCCGACACGATTCCATCACACGCACACATTCCTGTGCCTTATGTGATGGGCTACGATGTGCGTCCGCTTCAAACAATGTCCGAAAAAGAAGCGTTACTAAAACAAGCCATGGAAGGAAATTGGACAATCGTCTTCGACCACGACCCAACGCACGAAGCCGCCACCATTCAACTAACAGAAAAAGGCTACCGAGTTGGAGATTTTGAGAAAGTACAAAGTTAAAAGGTTGAAAAATATTTACTCATTCGCACATTCACTCATTAAATCCATGAAAATAGGAATAGCATTATCAGGCGGAGGCAGTCGAGGATTTGCTCATTTGGGAGCATTAAAAGCACTCGGAGAACTGGGCATAAAACCAACAATGATTGCGGGTACAAGTGCAGGTTCGCTTGTAGGAGCATTCACAGCGGCAGGATATTCACCCGATTTTATCTTTGAAACCATCCAATCGCTCGGAATAATGAATTCTATTAAATTTGCTTTCAATCGTTTTGGCTTGTTTAAGATGGAGAAAGTAGAAGAGATTTTTTTGAAATATATTCCGCATAATTCGTTTGAAAAACTCAAAATTCCACTCGTGGTATGTGCAACCGACATTGAAAAAGGTGAAGCCGTCTATTTCAGCACAGGCGAACTCATAAAACCAGTAGTAGCTTCGTGTAGTATTCCTGGTATTTTTGAGCCAATAAAATTCCAAGACCGAGTTTTAATTGATGGTGGCGTGACAAATAATCTACCAATTGAACAACTCGAAGGCATTTGTGACTTCATTATCGGGGTAAACGTAACGCCTGTAAGCAATGATATGCCTATCAATTCAGCAAAAGATATTCTGACCAAAAGCCTTTATTTAGCTATCAGAAATAATTCGGGTGAAAAACTAAAACGTTGTAATATTGCTATAGAACCTACCGAAATATATAATTATAATGGACTTAGTTTATCAAAATCTAAAGAAATTTATCAACTCGGCTACGAAAATACACTACGTGCTGCCGAAGGGAAACGTCGAGAGGTCGAGTTGTTGCATCAAAACTAATCCAATCTTTATGAGGTATTAGTAGGTTTTATTCATCGAATGACATCTCAAAAGTCAAAACTCTACATTCAGAACTGTTCACTTTGGCATGAAATTAGACAATTTTTTATTCAGAAAATCGTTGAAAACAAAGGTATCTATCATCAACTTAAATATCTAAGTGCAAAAACTATATATATTGATAGCATTTTCGTTGCTAACTGCTTCTTGTTCGCAGTTTAGTAACTCTCCTACAAGTAAAGCATGGCACAACACTAATGCTCGTTTCAATTCGCTCATTATTGCCCGTGAGAACATGAAACAGGCAGAAAAAGACCTTTTTGATAAGCGAGTAGAAAATTATAGTGCCTTAATGACCATCTTCGTACCGATTGATTCAACCAAAAGTCAAGCCGTTGCGACCAACTTAAAAGAAGTTATCGAAAAAACTTCTTTGATTGCCGAGCGTCATTCAAACTCTAAATATTTAGGAGAAGCTTATATTTTACTCGGAAAAGCCCGCCTTTTGAAAGAAGATTTCTTAAATTCTATCGAAATTTTCAAGTACATCAACTCAACCGAAAGTACTGAAGAAGACAAACACGCAGCTTTGGTGTGGTTGATGCGTGCCTACACTGAAGAAAAAGATTACGATACGGCCCTCAAAGTATCGGACGTGCTTCGTACACTCGATTTAAACAAAGAAAACACCCGTGATTTTTATTTGGTAAAAGCCTATTTGCACCAACGTCGGGAAGAATTTGCCATTTCGGCTGCCATTGGCGAAGAAGCTCTCAAGTTAATGCCAAGAGGTGAACAAACCGCTCGTGTGCATTTTGCGGTCGGACAAATGTTTGATATGATTGGACAGCCCGATAAGGCTTTGCCTCATTTTGCGGCTGTTGCCAAAAATCGTCCAAACTACGATATGGAGTTTTATGCCCGCATGAACACCTTGCTCGATGCTGCCGCTTCACAGCGTGGAAGTACGGCAATTGTGCAAGAGAATTTCAAAAAAATGCTGGTCGATAGAAAAAACTCAGACCTTAAAGATAAGATTTATTTTACGATGGGAAGTCTGGAAATGAAAAAACAAAACTACCCAAAAGCCATCGAATACTTTAATTCTTCGCTCCGAAATTCAAAAGGAAATAGTACCCAAAACGCTTATACTTACCTCGAATTGGCAGAGCTTTATTATAATCACCTAAACAAATACGATGTGGCCAGTATGTACTACGATAGTACGCTTACGGCTCTTCCCAAAACCTCAACTGACTACGAACGCATCGCCAAAAGAGCCATTTCGTTAGGTGATTTTGTAAAATACCAAAAGGTTCTTATCGTAGAAGATAGTCTTCAACGTTTGGCGGCTATGAATCCTGCGGCACTGGATAAAGCTCTTGAGCGAATCATCAAACAAAAAGAAGAGGATGACCGAAAAATGCAGGAGTTAGCACAGAAAATTGTGTCACAAAACAGCATTCCAGTTGACCGACTTTCTGACAAAGACCCCGATTTTAAGCGTTGGGCTTTATACGACCCATTGGTAATGGCTTCCAACAAAAGTGCTTTCCAACAATTATGGGGCAGCCGACCTTTAGAAGATAATTGGCGAAGAAAAGACAAAGAAGCAGGTTCGATTAGCTTTAAAGTCGAGCGTGGCGTAGTTGGTCAAGAACCAGCCAAACAAGCACCAAAAGTTTCTTCCGAAGACATAAAAAAACAACAAGAAGAAAAAGAAGCACTCGCTCTGGAAGGTAAGAAAAAAGAGTTTTATGAGAAAATTCCGACCACGCCTGAAAAACTCGTTGGCTCGAAACGCAAGCAAGAAGAAGCACTTTATCAGCTTGGGAAAATTTATAAGTTTCAGTTCAACGAACCACAAAACGCCACCGAAACTTTCTTGACGTTACTCAATAGATTTCCTAATACTGTACACGAAGTAGAGGTTTTGTATTTACTGACGTTATTGTCCGATAATCAAGCGGCAAGTCCGTATCGCAAAACGTTACTTGAGAAATTTCCTGCTTCAACCTACGCCCGTCAGCTTTTGCGTGGAAATGTACAGATTACAAGCGATACCGAATCGAAAGCCAATGTAGTTTATTCGCAGGCATTTAATTTATATATCAACGAAAGTTACGACTCAGCAATCAAACTCGCAGAAGATGGTTTGATTACATACACAGGAACAAGTATCGAAGATAAATTTGCGATGTTACGTATTTTTCTTTTCGCTAAAACCGAACAAAAAGATGCTTATAAACAAGCACTTAATGAGTTTATTCAGGGTTATCCATCAAGTAGCCTGATGAGTCGAGCAAAAGAATTAATGGCTGTTTTAGAAAAAAACAAATTATAAAAACACCTTGTTTTAAAACTATAACCCTAAGAAATAATGAAAGACAATGAAATAAATGGCGAAAACGACCTGCCACCATTCTTAAAAACTTGGCAAAATGTGTACATGTTGGTAGCAGGAACTTTACTATTATCAATTGTACTTTTCTACGCTTTCACCCTATACTTTGCATGACAAACCTCGACTGGACGTTACTTACATTTACCCTACTTTTTATCATCGTTTATGGTGTTTATAAAAACCATAAAGACAAAAATATCGACGGCTATTTACTTGGAAACCAATCACTTCCGTGGTACCATGTTGGTCTTTCAGTAATGGCTACCCAAGCCAGTGCCATTACGTTTCTTTCTACTACTGGACAAGGCTTTGACGATGGAATGCGTTTTGTACAATTCTACTTTGGGCTTCCGCTGGCTATGATAGT
>JAIYBU010000166.1 GCA_027488335.1 Cytophagaceae bacterium | reverse complement strand
AGATTTTTGTATCCTAACATTAAATTTCTACTCATGAAAACTGATACATACAAAAATCTCGTTTTTAAAGGTGGAGGTGTGAAAGGCATCGCTTATGTAGGGGCATTGAAAGCTCTCGAAGATGCGAATATCATAACTCAAATTACTCGCTTTGCTGGTACATCAGCGGGAGCAATTATGGCTTCACTGGCGGCTTGCCGAATTAGTTCGGATGCTATGAAGACATTTCTCGGAACTACAAATTATAACAATTTTAAAGACAAAGGCGGAATTTTTAATTTCTTAAATGACCTCGCTAATCATTTTGGCGTTTATGAAGGCGATTATTTTTTGGATGATTGGTTCAAGGTTTTTCTTTCTCAACAAGGCATTGACCCTACTATTACCTTTAAAGGTGTTTATGATAAATTTGGCACAACTTTAAAAGTATTTTCAACCGATTTGAATCTGCAGAAAATTCAGGTTTTCTCGGAAGTAACAACGCCCAACGTAAAAATTGCCGAAGCTGTGCGTGCTTCTATGTCGATTCCGATGTTTTTTAGGGCTTGGCAGTTTCCCGACGGAAATCCTAATACTCATATTTACGTTGATGGTGGAGTAATGTACAACTATCCGATTGATACGTTTGATTTCGTTGATTCGCCAGAAGCAACCCTCGGCTTTTTCTTAACTCATTTAAACTCTGATGATGATAAATCAAATAATTTAAGATTTGGGGTCACACACCTTGAACTATATATTAAATCGGTTTTTGAGTCGTTGATGAATTCGCAAGATGTGATGAACCATGAAAATAAATTTGAAGAATCTCGTACCATAAGAATTGATGATTTAGGGATTGCTGCCACCGATTTTGGTATTACCCAAGACCAAGCCCAACAATTATATAATTCAGGATTAAAAGCTACGCAAGATTTTTTGAGCAGGATAAACGGTTAAGTTTTTACATTAAAAAAGCCACTTTTAAATATAAAAGTGGCTTTTTTTTGAAATATTTCAGTAATTATCAATGACCTTTTCCGCCACCTTTTACTACTTCTTTATCGAAATCAATGCCTTGCTTACGCAAAACGCCTTGCACCACAATTCCGAATACAAATAGATAAATGAAACAACCAGCCGCCAAAAGATAGGATTGCTGAATACCAAATGAATCCGCTATTTTTCCTTGCACAACTGGAATTATTGAGCCTCCCAAAATCATCATAATCAAGAAAGCAGCTCCTTGATTCGTGAATTTCCCGAGTCCAGCTGTACCGAGTGAGAAAATACTTGGCCATAAAACAGAACAGAATAAACCTCCCGAAATCAATGAAAATAAAGCAACTTTACCCGTCGTCATTATACCTATTAAGGTCATAATTGCACCAAGTGCAGTAAACATTAATAGTAAACGTACTGGTTTTTCTTGGCTTGCAAAGTATGCCAAAATCATTACAGTAATACAAACCGCATACGGTAAAAGGTCGGTCACATCGCCGCTGTAAAGTGCATTTGCTATGAGTACAATGGCAAATGCCACAAAAGGAATAACGGCCGTGAGGATTTTTTTCATGTATGCCGATGGGTTGAAATTGCTGATTGAAGCCGTCCAACGACCAATCATCATACTTCCCCAAAACAACGAAATATATTTTGAAATCTGTGAAGAGTCCAAATTTTCTGTTTCTTTCAAATATTCACCGAGGTTTGAGCCAATCGTCACTTCAACACCTACATACACAAAAATTGCTGTCATACCCAAAACCGCTTGTGGGTAACTTAGTACCGAGCCTGCATTTTGTACTGCTCCCGATTTTCCTGCTAATGAATAAATCATGTAGCCAATCATTAAAACACACATCAATATAAATGTGAATGTAATAGCGATTTCGATAGAAAAAGCAACGGCAACACCTACGCAAAGTACTAAAAATGCCAACGGAAGGCCAATAACAATATTACTTACTTGTACGTCTTCATCGTTTTTGATGCGTGGAAGTTTAGAAACCCAGAAAAATAACGCCATCAAAGCAAACAATACTCCTAAGATTAGATAAGGCACTTTCACATCTTCGATGGAAGCGTTGGCAGCTGCATCTGTTGCAATCGAACCGAAGATTGCGTATGAAACCAAAGCTGGTCCGATTGTTCCGCCTAAATTATTGACGGCACCACCCAAATTGATACGTTGAGCTCCTGTTTCGGGTGGCCCAAGGGCAATCATAAAAGGTTGAGTAGCAGTTTGTTGGAGCGAAAAGCCAAGTCCTACAATAAATAAGCCTGCTAATAATAAATTATACGAAGCTGTTTGGGCAGCAGGATAAAAAAGGAGTGTACCAACGGCTGAAATCAAAAGGCCAATAACGATACCATTTTTGTATCCGATTTTGTTTAGAATATCGCCACCCATGATGCGTGAAAATATCAAATAAAGTACTGAGCCAATGAAGTAGGCGGCATAAAACGCAAAGTCAACAAGTTGAGCTTGGGTTTGTGTAAGCGTAAATTTTTCTTTGAAAAGAGGTATTAAAATTCCGTTTGAGGCAGCCACAAAGCTCCAAAAAAACCAAACGGTCATAAGGGTGTAAAGATGGGAACGATTATTTTGCATAAGTAGTAAGGTTAAAATGGAATTGCAAATAAGTAAATATATGCACTATTTCCAAAAAGTATTTATCCTAAAAACGCCGACTTATACCTTTTTCAGTTCAATTTCAACACTTGTGCCTTGGCCAATAGTCGATTGAATAATATGGAATAGTGTTTATTTCATTGCTTACATGAGTTCATACTTGATAAACCAAAGTTTTCGTGAAAATTTTTGAGTTTGTTTCAAAAACCTTGTCATTATCGGTAATGATAAGGTTGAGTGAATACTCACGATTGTTATACCTAAACAAAAATATTCTACTGAAATTTAGACATTTAATTGTCTTATTATTAGAAATTTATGCCTTTGAACCTTTACAACTCTGTATAAGTAGAAACATCACTTCGCTGACTAATAAATATGTTGGATGACTCCTTGAAAATTATATTAGATTTTTGGTTTTGCCAAAGAGTGAGGGTTTTACCTTTATAAATCTTTACCGTTAAGTAAATAAGTAAGTTTTTTTTAAGGAAAAAATACTATTTTTGCTAATTTTATAGATTGCCAGTTCAATTAAAATCGTTAAAATTATGAAAAGAACTCTTTTTTTGGTTCTTATACTTATGTGTACTATTGCTGTTGGGCAGCAAGCACCGTCGAATATTCTTACTGGAAAACTTGTGAGAGTATCGCCGAGGCTAAAAGATATTAAAGCTCCTATGGCTTTAGATACGAAAAGAAAACCAGACCGAAATCCAAAATACCAAGCTTTACGTGATAAAATAAATAAAAGAGTGCGATTTGCTGTTAAAAACCCATTGGCAAAAAATACCGATGAAGCTCTTCAAAAATCGGCCAAAGTAAATATCAGTAATTTTAATACAAGTGGGCTTACGACTTCGTTTGATGGGGTTGGTACTGCTGAAAACACGGGAGTTGGTTTTGGTTTATTATCACCACCAGACCCTGTGCTTAGTGTTGGGCCAAATCATGTAGTGCAGATGATAAACTTAGTGCATCGAGTTTATGATAAATCTGGAAATCCGCTGACACCTCCTTTAAAATTTAGTCAAATTGCCGCAACTTCTACTGACGATGGTGACCCAATTACGCTCTATGACCACATGGCCGACCGATGGGTGTTAGTACAATTTAGTAGTTTATTTACATCGGGTCGAGAATCGCTGATATTTTGTGTTTCACAGACTAATGACCCAACTGGAGCATATAATATCTATGAATTTCAAACAACAGGTGTTTTTCCTGACTATCCACACGTCGGAATTTGGAATAATAGTTATATCGTTACAACTCATAATTTCAATCAAGCTGGTACAGCCTATCTTGGGCAAGGATATTGGGCTTTTGATAGAAAAAAGATGATTAATGGCGAAAGTACTGCCACTGGAGTTGGTTTTAATGACGCTACTACTGGAGGGTATTTACCTGTAAGTTTTGAAGGCTTTAAAACACCGGAACTTAACTCTCAACCAACATTTGTTGCTTTTAATGCCGACGAATTTGGTGGTTCGGATGAATTGCAGTTACGTACCTTAACGCCTAATTTTGTCAATCCAGCTTTGTCAACGCTTAATAGTGTAACAGTTATTCCTGTATCTGCATTTGATGGCCGTTCACCATCGGGAAATCCAATTGAACAGCAAGGAACAACCGCTAATTTGGATGCCATCGCCGACCGCATGATGAGCCGAATCATTTATCGAAGATTTGATGATTATGAATCTTTAGTAATGAATCATGTCGTTAACGTAAGTGGGGTTAATCCTACCTCGGCGACAACCTATCAGGCCGCTACTCGCTGGTATGAACTCACAAGGGCAAATCCTGCCAGTCCGTGGACTATAAATCAACAATCGACCTATTCTCCAACGGCTATTAGCGGTTCTACTGGAATAAACCGCTGGATGGGGTGTGTAGGAATTGACCAAAGAGGAAATATTGGATTGGCATATAGCAGGTCGAGTACGACTAATTTTCCAGATATCTATTATGCCGAACGTAAGAAAACTGACCCCGTTGGCACGCTCGGTCCTGAACAACTTTTTCATGCTTCGGGTGGTTCGCAAACCAGCAGTAGTGGGCGTTGGGGCGATTATTCAGCCATGACAACTGACCCTACAGACGAAGAAACGCTTTGGTTTACGGCCGAATATTATGGGACTACGGCTTCGGTAGCGTTCAAAACTCGAATAGGAAGTTTTAAAGTGAATGACCCAATAACTACTCCGACTGTACATTTTAAATTTGGTGGAACGATTGCTCGTCAAAAAGAGTCGGTAACACCTCTGAATGCTAATCAATTTTATAAAGACTATCCGATTACGGTAGTTATTGACCAAGCTCCATCCCAAAATGTAAACCTCACGCTAACCAAAACAGGTACTGCTACCGAAGGTGTTGATTATGATTTGTTGAATATTTCGCCTATCGTATTAAATACGTCAAATCTAACACAGTCTTTTACGCTTCGTGTATATGATGATTCTTTCAATGAAGCTGACGAATTTATAGATTTAGCTTATACAATCAATGCTAACGGTGGAAACGGTATCGCTGGTACTTTCAATCAAAAACATCGAATTACGATTATAGGAACAACGAGTTGTCCGACTGCAAATATCTCTGTTACCCGACCAACTACATTTTGCGAAGGCGATTCTGTTATTTTAGCAGCAAATACTGGCACAGATTTAACGTATCAATGGTACAAAGATAATGCCTTGATTCCGAGTGCCACTCAGTCTCAGTACATTGCCAAAATATCTGGTAGTTATCAAGTTGCAGTGAGTCGTCTGGGTTGTACTGTTTCATCATCGCCTATTTCAATAATCGTAAAAGTGGGTACACCAGCTCCGATAACGGTCAGCCGAATCATAACAGTTGGTACAACGATTACGGCAGGCAATGGCTTGCAAGCAAGTGCCGTCTGCCCGAGTTCTACTACAACTACTTACACTGGTCCAACTATTGGCTATGATGGTGGAGCAAAAAGTGGTGCTGACCCTCAAATCTTGATTGCTGGTGCAGGTACGAGCATTGGTAGTACAAAAGTTTCGATTACTTGGAGAAAAAGAAGCACTGGAGGAATAAATGACTGTGGCACAACTGGTGGAACAGGAAGAGTATATTATGATGAAGTGTCGTTTAAAATAAAAGCACCAGATGGAACAATCATCAATCTGCTCAATTCTGATACCTATGCTATTGGAACCGTTTCATTAGGTGTTTTAACAACGGTTTTTGAAGACGGAGGGTCGCCACTCGCAGTTGGTTCATTGCCAGCCAATGGTACTTTTGCACCCATACAATCCTTATCCGCTTTCAACGGTTTAAATCCTAATGGCACTTGGACATTGCTTGCTGAAGATGCTGCTTCCATCGACCCTCTTTGTGTAGAAAGTTTTTCGGTGACAGTCCTCACATTGGGGTCAGGTGCTGCCAGTACGATTACTTGGTATAATAGTGCCACAGGTAATACAGTTGTAGGTACTGGTACAGAGTATATTCCGACTGATACTGCTCCTGGTACATATACTTATTATGCAGAAGCAAGTTGTTCGGGTCTTACTGAATGTGCCACAAGTGTTAGAAAGCCTGCAAGTCTTACAATTTCTCCGCTAAACTGTCTTTCAACTGGCGGCTCGGTGTCGGCAGATGCGAATGTTTGTGTAGGAAACAACGCTGGAACATTGATATTGAGTGGGCATACGGGTACAATTATTCGTTGGGAATCTTCAACCGATAATTTTGTGAACGCCACACCCATTTTTAATACAACCAATTCTTTAACGTACAATAATCTAACACAAACTACTCAATATAGAGCAGTAGTAAAAGATGGGGCATGTCCAGAAGCTAACTCGGCGGCCGCTATACTAACAGTTATAACTATTGCGGCTACGGCAAACAATACTGGCCCTTATCTAACAGGCCAAACAATTCAGTTAACCGCTACTGGTGGAAGTACATATACTTGGACTGGTCCAAATGCGTTTTCGAGTACACTAAATCCTGCAAGTATTGCCAACGCCACTTTATCGAGGACTGGAATTTATACGGTTGTTGTCACACAGAATAACTGTACTGCAACTGCGACCACAGCAGTTATAGTTACAGGAGATGACCCATGTGTTTCGATAGTTGAATACGATTACGTACAAGCAGGAAACCCATTTGTTTTTAAATTTCCTTTACACAATAATATGGTTATTGCCGAAGTGCCAGAACCAACATCAATTTTGGTAAAACCGATTTGTTCAGATGTGTTGATTGAAAGTTTCAGAATGAAAATTACGGGATTACCCTATTTACATGAAGTAATTGAAAATATTTCGCCGTTTGCATTATTTAATAATACAGAAAATTATGTTTTAGGAAGAAATTTCGGTCCAGGTAATTATAAATTGACAATCACAGGTTATAGTCAAGATAATGCAATGGGAACCATTGTTTATGGCCCAGTCAATACTGATTTTACGATAGTTGCCAATAATGCCAGCATTTCGACACCTTCGTTTACCATTAATTCTTTATGTGCAGGAAGCACATTTAATGTAAACTTTACAACAACTGGAGCCTTCAACCCTGCCAATCAGTTTGATGTACAGCTTTCAGATGCCAATGGTACATTCGATAATCCAATAGTTATTGGAAGTACACCAGCTGCAGGGGTAGCAGTTTGTATGATACCGATGAGTATTGCAGTTGGCTCGAATTATAGAATTAGAGTTGTTTCTACTAATCAAACCCTTACAGGCGGAAATAACGGCTCAAACCTTAGTTCGGTGACTGCATATTTGAACTTGGTTAGTCCAACCAATGATATTACAGGTGGAACAACAACAAATCAAGCAAGCCAAACAATAATGGCAACAAACAAAGTTTTATCTCCTGCCAATACTATCTATAAAGCAGGAAATTCGATTTTATTAAATGCGGGTTTTCAGGCAAATGCAAGCTCTGTTTTCAAGGCTGAAATTGGTGGATGTAATTGATAGTCAGTTTTTTGTTGAAAACAAAAAAGGTTTGATGTTTAATACATCAAACCTTTTTTAGTGAATATGATTTCAAAAATCAAATGCCCCATTTTTCTGGGTTACGTCTCCATTTTTTTAAAGATTCTAACGAATCAGCTGAAATGTAATTTTGGGCAATTGCTTGGTCGATGAGGGCATTGTAATGGCTCAACGTAACCAGTTTTACACCTTTATCGGCAAAATTTTTATCAGCAACTTTAAAACCATACGTAAAAATTGCCACCATTCCTACCACCTCAATTCCTGCTTCACGAAGGGCGTCAACTGCTTTTAGCGAACTTCCACCAGTCGAAATCAAATCTTCGATAACTACCACTTTTTGCCCTTTTTCGATACGTCCTTCAATCTGATTTCCCATGCCGTGCTCTTTCGGTTTTGGGCGAACATACGCAAATGGTAAGCCCAAGGCATCAGCAACTAAAGCTCCTTGTGGAATTCCAGCCGTAGCCACACCCGCAACCAAAGTTGCATCAGGGAAGTGTTTTTTGATGGCTTTTGCCAAGGATTTCTTGATAAAAGTACGTCCTTCGGCAAACGAAAGCGTTACACGGTTATCGCAATAGATGGGCGAGTTCCAGCCCGAACTCCACTTAAATGGTTGAGCAGGGTTTAACTTTACAGCCTTTGTTTCCAATAATAAAGAAGCGATTTTTTGAGATACGGTCATGAATTTTATTAAAAAGATATTATTTTCTGTGGACTACTTACTGTGGACAATCGACTATTCGCTCTTTTTCTTCAATAAAATCTTATCAATACGGTTTTTATCCATATCGACAATTTCGAATTCGTAGTCTTCCCACTCAAATTTATCACCTGTGTCGGGAATTTCTTGTAAAATATGAAGAGCAAAACCTCCGAGTGTATCGAAGCCTGTATATTCTTTACGATTATTAATTATTACCTCAAATTGATTCAAGAAATCATCAAATGGGAGAGAGGCATCAACTAAGAAACTACCGTCTTCACGCTCAACAACCTCATATTCAAACTCATCATCCATCGAAATATCGCCCACTAAAGCATCCAGAATATCGTTGAGTGTAATAATGCCCATCACGCTACCATATTCATCCAAAATAATTCCCATGTGTATACGCTCTTCACGGAATTTTTCGAGGGCTTGATAGGCTTGATTATTTTCGGGAATAAATAAGGGTTCTTTTCCAAGATTGGCAAGGTTCTGTAATTCAGTACCTAAATCTTTACCGAGTAAATCTTTGATGTATAAAAGCCCCGTAATATTATCAATACCATCTTTACAAATCGGATAAACCGAGTGCTTGGTTTCGATGATTTTTTCAATGTTTTCTTGTATCGAATCATCCAAGTCGAGATAAGTCAAATCACTTCGGTTGGTCATTAAAGAGGTGATTTTTCTATCGCCTAAATGAAATACATTCTGCACAATTTCCTGCTCGATTTCATCAATTGCTCCGCCTGTTGTGCCTTCTTGAATCATAGATTTGATTTCTTCTTCTGTTACCGAACTATCGGAAACTTCTATGCCTAAGATTTTGATAATCAAATCACTACATTGAGTAAGCAACCATATAAAAGGGGCTGTGACTTTTGATAAGATATTCATCGGTGCTACCATTACTTTGGCGATAGCTTCGGGGTTTGACATGCCGATACGTTTCGGAACTAACTCGCCCAAAACCAATTGAATAAAACCGATGATTAATACTACCAAACCGACAGCGATGTTATCGGCATATTTAAGTTCAAGACCAAGCCCCGTGAGAAAATTCTGAATACCAATTGTGAGTGTATCACCCGAAAAAATACCCGTTAAGATACTAATGAGTGTGATGCCGATTTGAACAGTTGAAAGAAAGCGATTGGGAGAATTTGCGAGTTCGAGAGCGGCGGCGGCTCTACGGTCACCGTTTTTGCTGGCTATTTCAAGTTTAGTTTTTCGGGAGGAGATTAGTGCAATCTCCGACATGGAGAAAATACCGTTAAGAATTACTAAAAAAAGGATTATTAATATTTCCATTTAAAGTTTTAAACCCTCAGTTTCTGGGGTTTGAATGATTATTAAGATGCAAAATAAAATATTTTAATCAGAATTTACGCAAAAACAATAGTATAATTTTTTTATCCCTCTAATTACTTCCAAAAAAATTCCGAACTTTGCTACTTAATCAATCTTTTTCGAAAAACCTCATGGTGATTTTTATTGACGATAAATTAGTTAGGGTAATAAGTGCTAAAAAATTCAAGCATCTGCACGGTAATGATTTTGATGTAATGATTGATGCTCGTTTGGAAACGTTGAACCCTAAAAAACTACAAGGTCATGTTATTATTTTAAACGCAGCCGAAACTACGGTTGATAAATTTTTTAAATTAATCCAACAATCGAAAGAGCTTGTTTATCAGTCGGTTACCTTAGTGGTTGAGAATAAACCAGCCATCGAAACACAGATAAAAAATTTTTATAGGGTGGTGAAAGCGGCAGGTGGAGTGGTTTTCAATGAAGAACAAAAAATTTTGATGATGTATCGCCTCGGGAAATGGGATTTGCCTAAGGGAAAACGAGACGACAACGAAAAAGCCAAGCAAACTGCTGTGCGTGAAGTAGAAGAGGAGTGTGGCATAAAGGTAAAACTGACCGAGAAACTCTGCACAACGTGGCACACCTATACGATGGGAACTCGCAAAATTTTGAAGCGGACTAAATGGTACAGAATGAGTTGCACCAACGAATCGAAAATGCAGCCGCAGACCGAAGAAGGAATCGAAAAACTGGAATGGATGACTGAAAAAGAGGTGCAAGCAGCTTTACTAAATTCTTATAGCTCAATCCGTTATGTGATTGACCAACTCAAATTAAGTAGTCTAAAGCCAATAGTCAACGAGTCGACAGAAAGGTAGTGGGCTTATACGTTTGTACTACTGGAGATTTATTTATTTCCCAAAACATGAAACTAACATACAATAAATACGTTTTCGGACTGCTTTTTTTGTTTGGTTTTAAATCAGCAACAATGGCCCAAAACTCTTGCCAGCCGAGTACGTTTTTATTGACTCCAACCACTCAAAATCGTACAATTGAGTGGCAGAAATTTCCTGAATTTAGTTTGCCCTTTTCCATTGTTTATGGTGGCCCACGCTTTGGTGATATTCAGAAAAAACCACTTAAACATGGTTTTAGTCATTTGGCTACCTCTGATGGTAGTGATGCGGATTTGCCCAAAAACCAGCGTGCGGCTGTTTGGTACGGTACGGGTTACCCGTCGGCTAATCAGCCGTGGGAAACCATCAAAAGTCCGTGGGGAAATAATATTGAATTGTATAAAAACAAGTGGCGAAATGATATGACAGACTTTGCAAATGCCTTTTCGAGTACGAAAGGAACGGGCGTTGTTGATATTGATTTGTTTGTGCCAGATATTGAACTTCAAATAAAATCGAACGATTCGATTTTGCTTTTGAGAAATCACCCAACTACACCAATAGCTTTTAAAAGGCTTGATAATCAGTCTTTTATTGTACAATATAAAAAAGATGTTCAAGCATTATACGGTCAAGCATTTGCCGAAACCAAGAAATACGCCACTACAACTACTAAAATTGGCGGTTATTCTGATGCTCCGATTTTGAATACCTACATCAATATTGCAGGAAATTCTTGGCAAAAATGGACTTCTGATGTTTCGTTGTTGAATTATATTAATTATGATTTTTCTAAGAATACTATCGGAGGGACTGCCTACGATAATCAAGATTTTTATAGTCCAGCCGCCTATTACTATTACGATTTTCCGAATCCGCTTGCACCCGATTATTTGGCTTATTTATTATTTCAAATAGAGGTAAATCGAGCTTGGACAAGCAAGCCAATTATTCCGTTTGTTTGGCTTCGATATAGTTATACACCGCAATTTGTTAAGAAATTTATTCGACCATTTATGGCCGAGGCGACTGCTATTTTTCCATTTTTTTCGGGAGCAAAAGGTTTGTGGCTTTGGGAAGACCCTGGTACATTTAACAATAATGAAAATTATGCCACTTACGAGCATTTTATCAATGGTTTGTACCGACTTTCGCACTACAAAGAGATGTTTACAGGCAATTATGAATTGGTGATTCAGACAACCGCCCGTGATTATGTAGATACCCGAAAGCCCATTTGGCGAGCCGTAGCCAAAGGAAATGAATTGCTGGTGGCTGCCCATAACCCATACGCCAAAGATGAAAACGAAGTTGTGACGATAGAAGTAGCTTACAAAAATTACCGCCAAAATATCACACTTAAAGGTTACGAAGTTTTTTTATGTAAGTTTGATACGACCTTGCTCGCCAACGAACCAACGTTCACCAACTTTGAAGTTTCACCTAACCCTGCTTCTGACCAAATTCAACTCAAAATTTTTAGCACAAAAGAACAACAAATTCCAGTTGAGATTTTTGATGTAAATGGAAAAAAGGTTCTACAAGAAAAAGTGAGTTTATTGCAGGGTGAGAATGATAAGCTTTTGAATATCAGTAGTTTATCTGCTGGAGTTTATTTTTTGAGAGTATTGGATGGGAGTAAGAAAATTGTGGTGGATTAAGAGTTTTTTGCACGTTTATTTTATGATGAAACAGCTTTTTAAAATGGTAATAATATGTCAAAAATTGTTGTATTTGCCTTAATTTTTATTGCCTTGGGTTGCACTTTTTTTATTGTACCGAAAGAGACCTTTATAATCAAGAATGAAACAAGTAAAGCAATGAAAATCTCCTTTTTTAGTAAATCTGTTTTACTTGAATCTGTTGAAATTGAAGCTCATAAACAATTTCAAAAAACAATAAAAGAGGTTGGAAGATTAGGGGTAACAAGCCCTTTTAATAATAGAACCGATTCTCTAATAATATTATTCAGTGATAAAAAGTACCTAAGCCAATATTGCCAAGGATTAGTTTTTTATGGAAATTTTGGGAAATGTTATTACGAAAAAAATCTTTTAGATTTCGCATCTAGTGTGCGTTTACGAAAGAAGATTTCTGGAGAAATAACCAATATCATAACTTTTGATGAGTCAGATTATCAAAAGGCAAAGTCATTATAAATATTTGATTTTATACATTCACTAATTCATTCATTCATTCGTTCATTTATCATTAATTTTCCATGCAAAACAAACTCATCAACGAAACAAGTCCATATTTACTTCAACACGCCCACAACCCCGTTGAGTGGTATCCGTGGGGAGAAGAAGCCTTGCAAAAAGCCAAAACCGAAGATAAGCCAATTTTGGTAAGTATTGGTTATTCGGCTTGCCATTGGTGTCACGTCATGGAGCGAGAATCTTTCGAGAACGAACATATTGCTGCCATTATGAACGAGCATTTGGTCTGCATCAAAGTTGACCGTGAAGAACGCCCCGACGTGGATGCGATTTACATGGATGCCCTGCAAGCAATGGGGTTGCGTGGCGGTTGGCCGCTCAATGTTTTTCTGATGCCCGATGCCAAGCCATTTTACGGTGGCACATATTTTCCTGCTCCAAATTGGGCAAATCTGATTGAAAGCATCAGCAATGCTTTCAAAAATGACCGTGAAAAACTGCAAAAATCGGCTGAGGGTTTCACGCAAAATATGCACACCAAAGAAAGCGATAAGTATCAAATGGATATTTCGGAGGAAGGACTAAAGATTTCGGAAGAAGAACTCACTACGATTTTTAATCGCCTCCACAAAGATTTTGATTTCGAGAAGGGGGGCATGAATCGTAGTCCAAAATTCCCGATGCCGAGTATTTGGAAGTTTTTGCTCAGATATTATACCATTACCAAAGACAAACGAGCCTATCAACACCTCATTCACACACTTGATAGAGTTGCTTTGGGCGGAATTTACGATACCATCGGTGGCGGTTGGACTCGCTACTCAACCGATGAAGATTGGAAAGTGCCGCACTTTGAGAAAATGCTTTATGATAACGGACAATTGGTTTCGCTCTATGCCGAAGCCTACGCTCTCACAAAATCAGAAGGGCAGCCCGACGAGTTTTATAAAGCCAAAGTTACCGAAACCATAGATTGGCTCGAACGAGAAATGATGAGCCAAGAAGGCGGTTTTTACTCAGCCTTAGATGCTGACAGTGAAGGCGAAGAAGGAAAATTCTATATTTGGAAGAAGTCTGAAATTGAAGCCATTTTGAAGGAAGAGGCCGCTTCATTCTGCGAAACTTTTGAGTTTTCGGAACACGGAAACTGGGAACACGGCAATAATGTAGTGCATCTCGAAGAGCGTGATTTCATGGAAAATGGATTCCCACTAAGTCAAGAAATCAAACAAAAACTCTTTGATTATCGAGCAAAAAGAATTCGTCCAGGGCTTGATGATAAAGTTTTGTGTTCGTGGAATGGCCTGATGCTCAAAGGTTTAGTTGATGCGTATCGCTATCTTGATACACCAAAGTTTTTGGAATTAGCCCTGCAAAATGCTCATTTCATCAAAGAAGAAATGAGTATCAAAGTCACGACCGAAGATGGGGCAGAAGGGCGTGGACTTTGGCACAATTATAAAAATGGCAAAGCAAATATTGTGGCTTATCTCGAAGACTACGCCAGCGTGATTGATGCTTACACGGCTCTATATCAGGTAACATTCGATGAAATTTGGTTAAAAGAAGCCGAATTGTTGGCCGATTATACGTTGTCAAATTTTTATGATATAGAAGACGAGTTTTTCTACTTTACCGATAGTCAAGGCGAAGAATTGATTGCTCGAAAAAAAGAAATTTTCGATAATGTAATTCCTGCATCAAACTCAATGATGGCCACTAATTTGTATAATTTGGGCTTGATATTGGGTAGAAATGATTTTGTCGAAATCAGTAATTTAATGTTGACAAAAATGAAACGCATCGTTCTGACCGACCCTCAATGGGTAACGCAATGGGCGTGCTTGGCAACGCAACACACCAACCCAACCGCCGAAGTTGCCATTGTTGGAAAAGATTTAAAAGAAATTAGAAAACAAATTGATGCAGATTTTATGCTCAATAAAGTGTTTGTTGGTACAGAAACTGACTCAACTCTACCACTTTTACAAAACCGAATAGCAAAAAATGGTGAAACAACAATTTATGTATGTTTCGATAAAACTTGCCAATTACCAACGACTGAAGTGGCTAAGGCCTTAGAACTAATGCAGTAGAGCAATTTTCTAAATTGTTTAAAATCTAAATATTTTTAAATAAAAACATCTATCATTCAAATGAAAATCAAACATCTATTACTTATCCTAACCATTATCGGTTTTGGAGCAAATGCACAAAATGTTAAAAAATTACCCGAATACAAATTATCAAAGAAAGAAATCGAAGCCCACATCCGTTTCATAGCATCGGATGAAATGTTGGGGCGTAGAACGGGCGAAATTACGAATAACGTAGCTGCTCGATATGTAGCCGAAAACTTCCGTTTACAAGGTTTAAAAACGCCTAATGGACAAAAAGATTATTTGCAACCAGTGCCTTTTGAAATGGTAAAACCAACAAAAAAAGGAGAAGTTTTAGTAGGAGCTGACTCATTAAAATGGACAAAAGATTTTATTATGTTGAGCGGAAAAGCCACAAAACTCGAAAATGTTCCTGTGGTTTTTGTTGGTTACGGCTGGGTAGATGAAAAACAAGATGATTATAAAGGTATTGACGTAAAAGGCAAAATCGTTATCGCTCAATTTGGTATTCCGAATAGCGATGACCCGAACGCAAACCTCAGAGGTTCATCAAAAAAAGTTGATTTTGCTGCCAAAAATGGTGCTGCGGCTTTTATCCAGTTATATAATTTGAAATATCCGTGGGCAGCAATTACCAATTATATGGGTGGTGAAAAACTTAATTTAGCTCCAGAAAATGCTGTTAGTGCTGACATTCCGCATATTTGGGTAAGCAATACGCACTTAAAAAAATTTGATAGAGAGTCTTTGAAAACCTTGAGTTTGAATGTGAGTGAAGTTTCAAAGAAAACGGTGATGTCGTACAACGTTTTGGGCGTTTTGGAAGGGTCTGACCCAGTTTTGAAAAACGAATACGTAGTACTAACTGCTCACTTCGACCATGTGGGAACTGGACGAAAAGGTGGACGAGTAACGGAAAGTGATACAATTTTTAATGGTGCAAGAGATAATGCTTTCGGAACAACCGCTATTCTTTCAGCAGTAAAAGCTTTTACACAAAAGCCTGCCAAACGTTCAATTTTATTTATTGCCTACACAGGTGAAGAGATTGGACTTTTGGGTAGTAAATATTATGCCGAACATCCACTTGTGCCACTGAAACAATGTGTTTATAGTCTTGATTGCGATGGTGCAGGGTATAACGATACCACGAAAGTAACCATTATCGGACTCGACCGCACCGATGCTCAGCCGCAGATTGAAGCAGGAGCAAAAGCTTATGGACTTACGGCAATATCTGACCCAGCTCCCGAACAAAATCTTTTCGACCGCTCAGACAACGTGAATTTGGCTGCTAAAGGTATTCCTTCACCCGATTTTGCCCCTGGTTTTACGGCTTTTGATGCAGAAATCAATAAATTTTATCACCAAGTTTCAGATAGCCCAGAATCGGTAAATTATAATTATTTATTGAAATTTTGTCAAGCCTATATTTACTCTGCTCGTTTGATTGCCGACCGCTCAACGGCCCCAAAATGGAAAGCTGGAGATAAATACGAAAAAGCCTTTAATGAATTATATGGTAAGTAGGACAAGTTTACAACTGGTCAATCATAGAGAAGTGGGATAATGTTATCCTACTTCTCTCTAAACTTCTTATAAGCTCTCGCCGCAAAAAACAGAGTAAGGCCAAACGCCAAAACGCCTAAGAATAAATAAACAAAGTTGAGTAAATCCTTCACTACTGCCAAGAGTACGATGGCTACCAAAAACAACGTAGGTAGTTCATTCAGTAACCTAAACTGAAACGAAGTATAAGTGCTTTTATCGGCTTCTTGTTTTTTTATAATTCCCTTACAATAAAGGTGATAGCCAGTCAGCAATACCAACAAAACCAGCTTTGTCTGTAACCAACCCTGTTCTAAAAATGCAGGAGTGTTTACAAGCATCAAAATTCCGCAAGTCCAGGTAATCATCATGGCAGGGTTACAAATAATCTTATAAACTCGCCACTGCATAGCAGTATATTGTTTTTTCCAGTCTTCTCGTAAGGCTTCGGGTTTATCGGCTGCCTCTGCATGATACACAAACATTCTGACTAAATAAAATAAACCCGCAAACCACGAGACAAAACCAATAATATGAAGAGATTTTAGATATAAATGAAGCATTTTTTATAATTAAGGATGTAGAATTAAGAATTGAAAATGTTTTCAACGAAAGTTTATAGATAGAAACTTTCAATATAATTGACTGCAAAGATAACAATGAAATGCAGTCGAACGTTTTAAAATAAACTTCTACAACAAAATTTATGATAAGATATTTTGCAATATTGCTTCTAATCCTTTCATTCAATACATTTTCTCAAACACCTACTAACTCAAAAGCCAAAGAGTTTTACGAAAAAGCCCTAAAAAATATTTCTGAAAGAAAATCTGTCGATGCGATTGAAAATCTACAAAAAGCCATCGAAAAAGATGCTACTTTCGCTGACCCATACTTTAAACTTGGGCAAATCAACGAAGCTGCACGAAATCAAGAAAATGCCATAAAACTCTACAAAAAAGCCATCGAATTACGCCCGAACGACCCGCTTCTGACGCAGGGCTATACTTATATTGGCACAAGGCTTCTGAAAGTAGGTGAATATACAAAAGCAAAAGAATATCTGAGTTTTTCGGTAAAAAATGTACCACAGAATAGCCCTGTTTATAAGCAACTTACTCGTCAAATAGAACAATGTAAGTTCGGTGAAGAAGCCAAAAATACTGCTATGATATTTAAAGCTGCCGAAATGGCATCAACCATCAATTTTAAAAATAAACAATATTTTCCTGTACTGACTGCCGATAACGAAACGCTTATTTTTACGGCTCGCTCCGATGATGGCGACGAAAATCTTTATACTTCGCAACTCATTAACGGTAATTGGTCTGCCCCTAAAAGTATTTCTGATAAAATAAATACAACTGCTAATGAAGGCACATGCAGTATTTCGGCTGATGGTCGCACACTTGTATTTACAAGTTGCGATGGTAAAAATAGTATGGGAAGTTGCGATTTGTATATTTCTAAGAAAGTTGGTGAAGAGTGGTCAACGCCCGAAAATTTGGGGAGTAGTATAAATACATCATTTTGGGAAGCACAACCAAGCCTTTCAAACGATGGTAGGATATTGTACTTTTCCTCTGACCGACAAGGAGGGTATGGGCGTAAAGACTTATGGATGAGTGAATTAAAAGAAAATAATATTTGGACAAAAGCAATCAATTTGGGTGACGTAATTAATACATCGAATGATGAAATTTCACCCTTCATTCATGCCAATGGACATACATTGTTCTTCGCATCTGATGGACAACTCGGTATGGGCGGATTAGATTTATTCATGACCGAATCTAAAAGTGGTGTTTATTCGAAACCCGAAAATTTGGGTTTTCCAGTCAATACGCACGAAGACCAAGTGGCGTTATTTATTTCGGCCGATGGTACAAAGGGTTATTATTCGTCCGATGTGAAACCTGATATAAAACTCTTTCAGTTCGATATTCCGAAAAAACTTTCTGATAAATTCAAAAGAGCCAGTTATGTAAAAGGTATCGTGCAAGATGCGAGCACGAAGCAAAATCTTTCGACTGAAATCGAATTAATTGATTTGAAAACCAATAAAATTGTTGAAAAAACAATTTCAGATTCCATCACGGGGCAATATACTGCCGTTTTGCCTAACGGTAGTCAGTATGGGCTTTTTATCAATAAAAAAGAATATTTTTTCAAAAGCCTAACTTTCAATTTCTCAGAAAAAACGGAAGCTGATGGTAAAACTATCAATATTCTACTTGACCCAATCAAAAAAGATGTAAAAACGGTGTTGAATAATATCTTTTTCGATTCTGGTAAAGCCGAACTTCGTCCCGAATCATTTACGGAACTCGACAAATTACAACTATTATTATCACAAAATCCGTCTTTACAAGTGGAAATTTCAGGGCATACCGATGATGTTGGGAAAGATACAGAAAACCAAATTCTCTCCGAAAAAAGAGCTTTATCAGTAGCCGAATATCTCATAAAAAAGGGCGTAAATACGCAGAATATTAAAGTTAAAGGATATGGAAAGACAAAGCCCATCGTCCCAAATATTTCCGAAGAAAATCGACAAGTCAATCGTCGAATCGAAATGAGTATTTTGTAAACTTGGCGTTTAAGGCTTTTTTACCGAACTTTGCATGCAAGAAATAATGTTATCCAAAGAAAAATAAGAAACTTTACAAAAAAACTCCCCTTTAAGGGGTGGTGCATAATATGACACAAGAACAAGCAGATGTTTTAATTTTGGGTTCGGGCCCAGCGGGTTATACAGCAGCAATTTATGCAGCAAGAGCAGGTCTAAAACCAATGATGTATCAAGGTGGACAACCTGGTGGACAGTTGACAATTACAACCGATGTAGAAAATTTTCCAGGTTATCCAGAAGGTATTCAAGGACCTGAAATGATGGAAGATTTTAGAAAACAAGCCGAAAGATTCGGACTTGATAATCGTTATGGAATGGCAACCAAAGTAGATTTTTCTACGCCAAATGCCCATAAAGTAATAATTGACGATACAATTGAAATTACAGCAAAAACTGTCATTATCGCCACAGGTGCTTCGGCCAAATGGCTTGGATTAGAGTCAGAGCAACGCCTAAATGGTTATGGAGTTTCGGCGTGTGCTGTTTGTGATGGTTTCTTCTTCCGTAAACAAGATGTCGCAATTGTAGGTGCGGGCGATACTGCTTGCGAAGAAGCTCATTACCTATCGAAACTTTGCAATAAAGTATATATGTTGGTGCGTCGTGATGAATTCCGTGCATCAACCATTATGCAAAACCGTGTGAAAAACACACCAAATATTGAGATTTTGTTCAATACTGAAACGCTCGAAGTTTTGGGCGAAGATGGTGTAACAGGTGCAAGATTGAAAAATACAAAAACGAACGAAGAAAGTACGATTAATGTAACAGGTTTCTTCGTAGCGATTGGTCATCAACCCAATACCCAGATTTTTGCAGATTACATTACGCTTGATGAAGCGGGCTATATCGAAACTGAAAAAGGAAGTACCCGAACAAACATCGAAGGTGTGTTTGCGTGTGGTGATGCACAAGATAAAATTTATCGACAGGCGGTTACGGCGGCAGGAAGTGGCTGTATGGCAGCCCTTGACGCTGAGCGATATTTAGCCGCTCAAGGCTTGCATTAATCAGATATATTATTTAAACTTGTTACTGAAAGCGTCCATTTAATTGTTTTTGGCATACTTTTAGTAACAAGTTTGGTGCTGCCTTATAACCAAAACAACTAAAACATGAAAAAGGCTCTATTCCCAATTATCTTAGTGGTTGCTATTTCCAGTACAACTCTTGCTCAACGAGAGCGAGGTTTGAAACTGAATAAACCTAACATTCCTTCCAAACAGAAAGAATCAAACTCGAAAGATAAAAACTTCAACAAGGACAAAAAAGAAGACGATGAGTTTAGTTTTGAGGAAGAACCAAAACTGCGATTTGTTAACGAATTTGAAACGCCAAAAGTAGCCGAATCTGCACCCGCAGTAAAAATAGAACCCATCAAAGAATTAAACACTGCGGTTCAAGAAGACACATCAAGCATTGATGAAGGGCAAGTACAGATTGTAGAAATCGAAGATGAGGCTCAATTCGTTGGAAGTGATGAAATGGTGAAAATTGCCAGTTATTTTTCAGTTTGGGATACTGATTCGGTTGACCCTTATGGCATTGATGCTAAAGAATTTGATGATGTAGTGCCAATTCAATTATATGATATTTCGCAAGGAAGATACTGGGCTGGACCATTGAGCAAAGGCGTAACCAATTCGCCTTTTGGATGGAGATGGAAACGCTGGCACACAGGTCAAGACTTGGATTTAGATACGGGTGAGCCAGTTTATGCTGCATTCGATGGTATCATAAGAGTGGCAAGTACTCGTGGTGCTTATGGCCGATGTGTCGTTATTCGTCATTACAATGGGCTTGAAACACTTTACGGTCACTTATCAAAAATTAATTTCGAGCCAAACACAATCGTAAAAGCAGGTGATGAAATTGGTAAAGGTGGAAGCACTGGTCGTAGCTCTGGTCCGCACTTACATTTTGAAACACGTTACGAAGGAAATCCGTTTGACCCAAGAAATATTTTTAATTTTAGTCCAAGTCAAATCAATATAGTTGCTCAAGATTTCTTGATGACTTCTCGTGTCTATGATTACTTGAGAGGTGGAGCAAGTAAAGGAGATTTTGAATACGATGAGCCTGTTGCTATTAATAGAAAAGTTTGGTATAGAGTTCGCTCGGGTGAAACCCTTAGCGAAATTGCTGGCAAATTTAATACAACAGTTGCCGAACTTTGCAAATTAAATAAAATTCGTTCTTCATCACGTTTACGTGTAGGTTACCGCCTTCGTGTGAAATAATAAGAATGTAGAGAAAATACGAGGAAAATGAGCGACGTGAAACTTTTTACGTTGCCTTTTTTTTATAGTAACATACCTTTCAACAATATCACGTAGCAAATGAAATTAGATTTAGTTGTGTTGGCCGCTCACCCTGATGATGCCGAAATGTCGTGTGGAGGTACAATCGCCTCAGCCATCGCACAAGGAAAGAAAGTGGGTATTATAGATTTTACCAGAGGCGAACTCGGCACTCGTGGTACTCCCGAAATCAGAGCAGCGGAATCGGCGGCAGCATCGAAAATTTTAAATATTTCAGTAAGAGAAAACCTTGGTTTTCGAGATGGTTTCTTCAAAAATGATGAAGAACACCAAATGAAATTAATGGTAGCCATTCGCCGTTATCAACCCGATATAGTTTTGGCCAACGCCATCGAAGACCGCCACCCCGACCACGGTAAAGGTGCTGCTTTAGCAGTTGATACCTGTTTTTATTCGGGTTTAAGAATGATTCAAACATTTGATACAGACGGTACTCCACAAAAAGAATGGCGACCAAAAGCACTCTACCATTACATTCAAGATAGATTTATAAAACCCGATTTGGTGGTGGATATTTCAAGTTATTGGGTGTTGAAAGAGGCTTCAATTAGAGCCTATAAAAGCCAGTTTCACGACCCAAATAGTACCGAACCCGAATCTTATTTAACAAGCCCTGAATTTTTAGAATTTCTGAAGGCACGTTCACAAGAAATGGGCCACATGATAGGTGCAAAGTTTGGTGAGGGATATACTAAAACTAAGATGATTGGTATCAAAGATTTTTTTAGCTTGATATGAAAATTTTAAGATTTTTGTAACAAAAATAATCTTTATAATAGTGAAAAAAAGCATACTAATCAGACTTAAAAGCTAAAAGTAGCTTTTGCTTTCGTACAAAAAAAGATATAAATAGTATATTTTATCTAAAAAACTGCCTTGGTAATAAATCTTTGAAAGTTATTTGTATTATTTAGGTTTGATTTGTTAAATTTGTATTTTATTTAGAATTAAAAAATATTCATTTCGATAATTAAATTATATGAAAAGAGCATTAGTCTGTGGAGCAGGTGGTTTTATCGGAGGCCATTTGGTGAACCGCCTAAAAAGTGAAGGATATTGGGTAAGAGGCGTTGATTTGAAATATAATGAGTATGGCAATGGAAACTCAGACGAATTTGTAATTGGTGATTTAACTGACCCAGTCGTTTGTCGTCAAGTTGTCGAAGGTGGTTTTGATGAAGTATACCAATTGGCTGCTGATATGGGTGGTGCAGGATACATCTTTACAGGTGAAAACGATGCTGCTGTGATGCACAATTCGGCACTTTGTAACTTAAATATGTTGCACGCTGCTCAACAAGCTGGGGT